>NZ_JAAZQY010000028.1:0-34058 GCF_012371315.1 Acinetobacter sp. A1 | reverse complement strand
GCGGAAATCGAACAGGATTACCAAGCAGCGGTGAGCAAATTGTTTGCCTTAACGCCCAATTACCAATCAGTCGATGACCTTGTCACTGAAGAACAGCAACTCGAATTTATTAAGGCCTTCCGTGAAGTGATGCGCTATAACGCGCAATTACAAACTTTTATTGAATACGATCAAGACCAAACACAACTGGATAAGCAGCACTTCGCGAACTTCGCCTCTAAGTATGCTGACTTATGTCGTGCCGTTAGAAAGACCACTAAGAAAGAAAAAGTATCGGTATTGGATGATGTCGATTTTCAGCTGGATTTACTGCACAGTGACCGTATTAATGTGGGGTATATTATCAACCTCCTACAACTGGTGATTGATACAGATTCAGAGGACAAGCGTCAGAAGTACCAAGCGCAAATTTACGATTTAATCAGTAGCGATATTAGCTTGCACGATAAGCAAGACCTGATTCAAAAATTCATTGAAGAAAACATGCCGAAGATGATCAACGGCCAAAGCGTCCAAACAGCTTTTGCTGAATTCTGGGATGCTGAAAAAGAACAGGCCTATCAGCATCTCTGCAAAGAAGAAAACCTGAAACCAGAAGCGATGAAGCAGGTTCTGGAGCATTATGAGTTCACCAAACGCCTACCACGTAAAGAAGAGTTGAAGGACTTACCAAACTATAAAGTGAAGCTGTTTGAGCGGGAGAACGTGTTTAGCAATTTGCTGGTCAAGACACGCCAGTTGATTGAGAAGTTTTATACTGGTTTGTAAATCAGTAATGAAGAATTTTAATTTGAGATAATTAAATGGAAAGAGTTACACAAGAAGACAAAGAGGAAGTAGCTATATTTCTGAAAAAATATAATGAAATTAATAATAAAATTAATAAAACTAAATTTATAAGTAATAATCTAAGATTTAAAACTTACCTTAGTGTTGAGGAAAAAGATTTTCAAGTTAAGACAATTTATATATTGTTGGAGGATAAGTCTTTTAGAAAAATATTGGAATGTGAATTAAAGCTAAGTGATTTAATTCTTTTTTCTAAAAAATATTATTTCTCAATAAAATATAAGGAAAAACTGGATAGTGGTTTAGTATATAGTGGAACTGAATTAAAAAAATGGCTCAATAAGCTTGAGTCAGCAAAAAATAAAATGATAAATTTATTAAATACATCACCATTGTCGAAAACCAAGACAACAGTTTTTTATTTAAGTTCAAGCTATGTTAATAAGATTGTGAATTATTTGAGAAAAGAAAAAATAATTGCTGTTATAGATATGGAAATGATAGATGTAAGATTTCATGAACTAAAAGAATATGCAAAAAAATATGATAATAAAGATATTGAAGATTTTTTGGAGTATATGAAAAATAATAATTATATTTCTCCTTTAAGTGGTATGGAAGATGATATGAAAATACCAGAATATAAGTTTTTAAGAAAATATAATGATATTTTACTAAGTGAAAAAATATATAATAAATTAATTGATTATATTGAATTTGTGGATAGTGATCTGCTTGATTTTTTTTACAAGAAAATAGAAACAGAAATATTAAATATGAAATCTCCACGAGTTGATAATACATCGCATAGAACATTCTTTATTAAAGACATATGGGATATTGACGGAAAGGCAGATATTTTACCAAATGAAAGACCCTACAATATAAATATAATTTCTAAATTAATTCAAATTCTTTACACCGACTTAGATGTACTAAATGATGATGCCGCAAAGGCTAAAGTTAAAGAAATATTAAAAATAAAATAATATATTTCAATTTCTTAGGTTTTTTTTATAAAAATAGTAAAAAAACATAAGGGTTTATAATTTCAAGAAAAATCATGATGGCTCTTGCATTGTTAATGGAGCTCACAAATGCTTTTGAAGATTAAAGATGTTTGTCGTATTTTAAAAATTAGTAGAAATACGTTGTATAACTTGCAGCAAAAAGATTCTTCATTCCCAAAGCCGATAAAATTTGGCGATAAAAAGCAAGCTCGAATTTTTTATCGTGAAATCGAAATTAAAGAATGGGTTTTAAGTTTGAATCCTTCAGATTCTGAGCTGGAGGGCGGAAAATGAATTCAAAATATTCAAACAATACAAGCATAGCTGTTGAAGAAGCAGAAAGCACAAATGCTGCTGATTACTTTGAATATGATTCAATGGTAATTCAGGAGGGAACTGAAACAGCAAATGCTATGAATAGGATTTATGGCCTACTGCCTAAAGAATTCAAAAGGGCTACTAGAAATTTAGAGAACTATCCGAATCTAGAGGACATGCCAGTTATACCGTTGAGAGATTTAAATGGTGAAATTATTGGATTACGATTCATAAATTTAATTAAAGGTAATGAAATAAATATTGGGAATGGTAATATCATTTTTAATGAAAAAAGTAAGTCAGTGCTTTTAGTAACGGAAGATAGTCAAACTGCTTATAAACTATCAGACTCAAAATATAAAATATTATTAGTAAATAATTTAAGTCAAAATAAAGCTCAGCAGATTAAAGAAAAATTTAATGAGGTTTGTATTGTTACTACTTGTGATCATGTGAGGGATCTAAAAAGGCGTCTTGTTAGTTTAAATATTAAAATTATTGGTTTATCTCTACCTGTAGATTCTTTTACATGTACCAAAGAATTAGAGAATGAGATAAATAATCTTATCGCTAGCACTCAACTAATTGATTGGAAAGAGCCACAACCAATTAGAGCTGAATTGTTGCCTGTAAAAAAAATTACCAAAAGTATGTTACCAATGGATCTTGCTGATTATGTGTTTGATGAGGCTGAACGTGCAGATAAAATGCCAGTAGATTTTGTTGCAGTCACACTATTATCATCACTAGGTTCGGTCCTAGGTACAAAAGTGACGATTAAACCTAAACCTTTAGGGGATTGGAGAGTGATGTCAAATCTATGGAGTGCAATAGTTGGAACACCTAGTATGAAGAAATCACCAGCCTATGAAGCAGGGCTTCGTCCAATTTCACAACTAATAGATAAAGAAAAAGAAACAAGTAAGTCTAAAGATTTTGATATGGAAATAGATAAAATTGAAATAAATCATAATTTTAATTGCTCAAATGACGAGTTAGTTATTAAGATGCGAGCTGAAAAATTATCTGCGGAGCAGGAGCTCAAAGAACTAAAAAAAGAACTTACTAAAATAAAAGATGAAATTGAGCGTGAAGAGTTATTTTTAAAAATTGCTAAGCAAGAGCTTAGAATTGAAGCCAGTAAAAAAAATGAAGTAGCTAATAAAGAGGATATACCAGAAAAGCGGTATAAAACTGATGATACAACGATAGAAGCTTTATCAGACTTGGAAGTAAATAATCCAAATGGAATTTTAGTATTCCGTGATGAATTGGTTGGATTATTTGCTTTTCTTGAAAAAGATGGTGGATTAGGTAGAACGTTCTTTCTTGAAGGGTGGAATGGTACAGGATCATATCAAATTGATCGGATTGGGAGAGGACCGCAATTTATTCCAAATCATTGTTTAACAGTCATGGGGGGAATTCAGCCTGATAAATTAATTAAATACCTAGAACCAGCAATAAAAGGCTTAGGAAATGATGGGCTTATCCAGCGCTTCCAATTGATTGTGTATCCTGATGTTGAAAGCTGGGAATATGTTGATCGAATCCCAAATAAAGATGCACGAAATGCTGTTTATTCAATATTTGAAAGTATAGATAAACTCGATGAAGTTTCTCTTTGTAGTATGGGGGCGAATAGCTCTGATAATTATAACAAGAGTCCATATTTTATATTTTCAGATGAAGCTCAAAATCTTTTTATTGAATGGACTACTGCACTTCACAAGGAGAAAATACAGAATGAAGAACATCAAATAATCCAAGAGCATTTATCTAAATATCCTAAACTCATGTCAGGATTGGCATTATTGTTTCATATTATTGACGGTATAAATTTAGGGGTCGTAGGTAGAGTTAGCAAGCGAGCTACTGAAATGGCAATTGAGTGGTGTGAATATTTAGAAAGTCATGCAAGAAGAATTTATGGACTTGTACTACATTCTTCTAACTTTAGAGCAAGTACATTAGCTAACAAATTGAAAAAACTTCCAGAGTCAGATAAATGGCGTACAGACGGTTTTAGTGCAAGAGAGCTATTTCGTAAAAATTGGAAATCATTAACAGACATGCAGAATATATATGAAGCTGTTGATATCTTAAATGATGCAGGTTGGATACACGTTGAAGAGATTGAGGCGACAGTAAAAGGTGGACGACCAACAAAACGCTACTGGATAAATCCAAAAATTTACGAAATGAGCTGAAATTACACTGACAAAACTGACAAAACATCGTTTTGTCAGTTTTGTCAGTTGAGATATTAAGCAATTATATAAATCATAAAACTAAAAAATCCCTATATATGCAATTATTAGCAGAATGGAATTGATTCAAGGTATTATTGATCTAGGTGAAATTAATTTTTTACAAAAAAAACAAAAACAACCCGTGTATCCAACTTTGTATCTTTTTTTCTTTTTAAAAATAAATTTCGTTAAAACAATGGTTTAAGTTAAAGTATGGTAACGTCTGGGCAGAACATAATATTTATAGATTTACTTTACTAAGATACGAAAGTTTACTTGTAAAAAAAAACAGAACAGCTGACATTTTTTGATTAACCCGCATTCTGTTTAAGCCAATCATTCCATTACTGGCTGTATCATTTCGAAAGTTACCCAGCATGACTCTGATCAGGTTCACAAGCCCCCCGATATCCCCAAACTACTATGAGCCAAATCGAGGTGACCATGACAGAAAATGAGATGAGAGGCCAAAGATCCAGTTTGAGAAAAACGCCAGCGTAGAGTGAAATGATCATTTAGCGATACAGGTTTATCAACTATTAAAAAAATGCTAAATTATTATCATAAAAGAGCAATGTAAAAATATTTTTTTGAATTTTAGAGGTTTTTAGACTAAATGACCGAGGGTACAGCAACATTTGCATATGATTCATTGGAGTCGATTCGTAAGAGACTATTGGATTTAAGTTCAAGAAATTCGCTGTTAAATTATAAGTTTCCACGTGGTAAGTGCCTTCAGTTCATTGAAACTACACCAAACTCTATATTCAAAGCATTAAATGACAGAAAAATAATAGATCTACTACCAATTCCTAAACCATTAGATGCAGAGCTCAAGAGCTACTATGGGGTGGAGGAAAAGAATGGTAGTGGTATTAAAGATCACGGACCAAGTGTTGAATCTTGGGCAAAGCATTTAGGTTATGAGATTAGTTTTGAATTGAGTCACAATTATACGAGTAATTCATCAAAACCTGAAAATACACATGTTTTACAGAGTTTACTTTATCCAAAGGACTTAGAAACTCGAGTTAAATATATTAGACAACAAGCCGAATCATTCATAAATGAAACAGGTTCGAATGTTTTATATATTGCGATTGGTT
Organism: Acinetobacter sp. A1; assembly: GCF_012371315.1. Taxonomy (NCBI): domain Bacteria; kingdom Pseudomonadati; phylum Pseudomonadota; class Gammaproteobacteria; order Moraxellales; family Moraxellaceae; genus Acinetobacter; species Acinetobacter sp. A1. The sequence continues at coordinate 28,583 of NZ_JAAZQY010000028.1, read as the reverse complement.
TTTTAGAATGGACTGAAAGTAAAGATTCAAATCTGAAACGGTTAGCTCCACTTTTCACTCTACCTGTAAAAATTGAAAAAAAGCCAAAAACAAAACATGGGGGCTATGATAATTTTGAATTATCTATGTCAGATGAAGGATTATTAAGTAACGTTACATTACATGAAAAGTTAAAAAATGAATTTGGCTTAGAATTGCCTTTATTGGATGAAGAAAGTACGCCAGAAGATTATTTTGACTTAATTGAAAAAAATATTTTGTCTCATGAAGTAGGTTGGAGTATTAAACGCAAGGTCTGTATGTGCTTGCTAAATTTTTCTAAGCAAGCAATGTATCAGGATCTTGATCCTACGAATTGGCCTAAAGGGTATTCAATAGAAGATCATCCAGTTATTCAACAATTATTTAGTAAGGTGGCCAAAGAAAGTCAGTCTCATAGTTTCGACTCTGAATATGAAATTGATGATATAGAAGATATCCATGAAAAATTCCCAATCATTTACGATGCTGATAGTTCTCAACATAGTGCTTTAATCGATGCCGTAAAGGGGGAAAACTTAGTTATTGAAGGTCCTCCAGGATCTGGTAAATCTCAAACAATTACAAATTTAATTGCTGCAGCAATCAATGATGGCAAGAAAGTACTTTTTGTTGCTGAAAAAATGGCTGCATTAAATGTAGTAAAAGATAGACTAGATAAAGCTGGATTAGGTGGATTCTGTTTAGAATTACATAGTCATAAGTCTAATAAGTTAAAAATATTACATGACTTAAATGAACAATATAAGCAATTGGAGCACAATGCTAAAATACATGAAATACAAATCACAAAAAACAAACTTGAGTTAAGTAAAAATTATTTAAATCAATATGTAAAAAGAATTAATAAAGAGTGGGGAGAGACGAAATATACAGCACATGAAATTTTAACAAAAGCAACTTACTTCAAGAATTTATTGGATATAAATCCTGAAGATGTATTAATCGATAATTTAAATTTGATTACATTAAATCAGGATGATATCCAAAACTATATTGATTGGGGGAAGTTGTTAGAAAATTCATTTATACAAACTCGAGATCAATGCCCTGACAAGGAGATCTATAAACACTATTGGTTTGGGGTTAATAAGGTAAACTTAATTGATTCTGAAAAAGCAGAAATTGTGAAATTTCTTAAAGAGTGGAACTATGAATTAACAGTAATACAACGTTTATTTTCTGAGCTTTTTTTTTGTGATGATGTGAATTTAGAATTAGTTGAAAGAGTAACTAATAATGCAAAAGAATTACCAAATTTCGATGAGGAAATATCTTATCATTTAATTAATGATCAAATCGATAATATTAGTTTGCTATCTGAATACATTAATTTGTATGATGAAATTAATAAAAACTACAGAGTAATTGTTGCGGTAATTAACAAAGAATATCTTGGAGAGTCAAATTCTCGTGAAGTTGAAATCATTAGGAATTTGATAAATGAAAGCAAAGCATTTGATAAAAGTATCACTTTAGAAGATATAGATGAAGCGATACACCAACTAGAAAAAATTAAGACTGCTTTGTTGGATTTAAAGCCTGATATTGAACTAATTGAAAAGAATATACCTTCTGAACTTAAGAAGGTGTTTGGATATTCAGAAGAAAATTTTAAAGCTATGGAGATATTGGTAGGACATTTAAAAGGGTTGCCATTTGATCTTCTAAAACATAGAAATGAAATATTTGATGAATCTAGTATTGATCAGTTTATAGTTGATTTTGAACCAATATTTAAACAGTTGCATCAAAACTATCAAGATTGTCAAAGACTGTACAAATTAGAGATCTTGCCTAGTGTGGAAGACTTAGAGATAAATTACAAAAATATATGTATAGGTGGATTTTTTAAATATTTTACGATGCGTTGGTGGAGCGCTCGAAAATTTATATTAGGTATCAGTAAAAATGAAGGTACTCCACTTATTGAAATACAAAATAATTTTTCTAAATTAATAGATTTTAAGAAAGGTATTGATTCTGCAAATAAATTGAATGATAAATATAAAATATTAAATCATATGTATGATGGAGTTAATACGCCATTAAATGATATTAAAACATTGCGTGATTGGTACAAAGGCGTTCGTCATGAATATGGTATTGGTTTTGATGAGAAGGTGAAGATAGGTTCTGCTATCTTAAGATTAGAGAGCCACTTAGTAAAATCTATCATTGAAGAATATGATCGTAAAGTTGCACCTAAGATTAAAGATTTATTGAATTTACTGCAGGGCTTTTCTACTTTATATGCAAGTAAAATTAGTTATTTGGGAAACGTCCACGAAATTATTGATGATGAAAGTGAGATTTCTCGTACATTAATTTCTCTTAAAGAATTAAAGTTAAAACTTGGGCCCTTTATTATTGATAAAAAATCTTCATTAGCTCGTATTGAAAATGAATTAATTTTATTTGATGCTAATGTAGTAAAAGTAACTCGATTTAATGAAATTAGAAAAAATTATCCTCAATTGTCTAAAGAATGGAACTTTGATGATTTAAAAGGGGAAATTAATGTTGCTGAACTAAATCGCGCTCAAAAGACTCTTAAGCTTTTAAATATAATTTCTGATTCATTCGGAATTTTAAGAGAGAAACTATCTAAGATATCAGATAAGGAAAGTTATCAAAGATTAAAAAAATCTTTAGATGAAATCTCTCATCATTTCAAAAATGAAGGAATAAGAAGAAAACAATTTGAAGAGCATTCTAATGTTGAAGCAAATTGGACCAATCAGCTTAAAAATTCTTTTATTGAAACGATAAAAAGAAATAATTTAGCTTTAGAGAATGAAGATTGGTTATTTACATGGAGTAATTACCATACTATTAAGAATAAAGCTGAAAATTCTGGTTTAAGATGCATTATTAAAAAGTTGGAAAATGCCGAATTAGAGAGGTATTCAGTTGCTGACGTGGTGCAACTATCTTTATATAGTTCTTTAGCAAAGCATATTATTAATACAGATACACTGATTCAAAAATATAACGGTATAGAATTATCGACTATGGTTAGTAATTTTCAGAATTATGATAATGAATTACTAGTATTACAAAGAAAGCAGATTGCTTGTAATGCCTCATCAGTCGATGTTCCTGTAGGGATTGCTTATGGTAGAGTATCTGATTTAACAGAATATTCATTAATTGCAAAAGAGGTTTCAAAAAAAACAAGACATATTCCAATTCGGTCTTTGCTAGAAAGAGCACCTAAATCAATTCAAGCATTAAAACCATGTTTCATGATGAGTCCTATGTCTGTTGCTCAGTACTTAAAGCCAGGACTTTTTGATTTTGATTTGGTTGTGATGGATGAAGCATCTCAAATTTTGCCAGAAGATGCGATTGGAGCATTAGCTAGAGGCAAAAGTGCAATTATTGTCGGTGATCCAAAACAATTACCACCTACAAGCTTTTTCAGCACATCAGTTAACTTTGACGATGCAAATGAAGATGAACTTGTTGGAGTAGAGGATGCTGAAAGTATCTTAGATTCAGTCTCAATGTTTAAGAAGAGGCGTTTACGTTGGCATTATCGCTCGCGTCATCAATCATTAATTGCCTTCTCTAATAAATACTTTTATGACTCTGACCTTGTTTTGTTCCCATCACCTATTCAAAGTTCTCCAGAACTTGGTATCCGATATAAGAAGGCATCTGGCATATTTGATTCAGGGCGAAACTATAAAGAAGCACAAAGTGTTGTAGATGAAGTATGTGAATTAATTCTTCAAGATAAAGAAGAGTCAATTGGTATAGTTGCGATGAATAGTCAGCAACGGGATGAAATCGAAAGTCAATTAGAACTCAGACTATCAAAAGATTCTAGGTTGCAGGATCTTTATGATAAAAAAATGAAATCTCATGAACCTGTATTTGTTAAGAATCTTGAAAATGTCCAAGGTGATGAAAGAGATGTTATTGTCATATCCATGACTTATGGGCCGTCACAGGTTGGGGGTAAAGTATTTCAAAGATTTGGTCCGATTAACCAAAGTTCAGGTTGGAGACGACTCAATGTACTGTTTACCCGTTCAAAGAAGAGAATGCATGTAATTTCATCTATGAATTCATCTGATATTTTATCATCTGAATCAAGTAGTAAAGGTGTAACTGCATTAAAGGCATTCTTAAGATACTGCGAAACTGGTTTTTTACATGAAGAAAAAGTAACTGGCAAAGCACCTGATAGTGACTTTGAAATAGCAGTCATTAAAGCGCTTGAGAAGCATGGATATGAATGTGAACCTCAACTTGGTGTTGCAGGATACTTTTTAGATCTTGCTGTCAAAAATCCAGCTAATCCAGGAGAATATTTGTTAGCAGTTGAGTGCGATGGTGCAACTTATCATTCTGCAAAATCTAGTAGAGATCGTGATCGTTTACGCCAACAAATTCTAGAAAGTTTGGGTTGGAATATACATCGGATTTGGTCAACAGACTGGTTTAAAAATTCGCAAGAACAAATGCAAATTTTGTTGGAAAAATTGAGAGTATTAAAACCGGCTGTTGATATACAAGATACTATTAATACCCAAATAACACGGCCAACAAGCATTAATATTGAGAAGCAATATTTACTTGAATCTGAAACAGAAAATGAATCACACGATAATATTATTGAAATAATAGAGGCGGGTGATCTGGTGAGATATTTGGATAGTAGGCATCCTGAAAAAATAATGAATGTTAAGATTTCTAATAATCTTAACAATTTCCAGGAAGGTATTACACATGTTAATAGTCCCTTAGGTCAAGCATTAATGGGACTAACGATAGATGACAGTACAACCTTATCTTTGCCAAGTGGTGATGTGAAAATCACAGTGAAAGAGATCATTAAGTCTTAAGTAAATTTTAACAATGGTGGTAAATATAAATTTTGAAATAGAAAAGTTAATGAGAGCTGAGGAAATTGCGGCATCTGGTATTTATAGTCTTTCTGAATCTGAACAGCAGGCTATATTACAGTGGGGCTTACGTTTATTTGGGATGGGACAGCACAAAGTCGGTGATATACACGAGATTAAATACGAGGGCAGAGTGGTTGTTTTAGATGACGGTTCTAGATGGGAAGTCGAGTCATACGATGCATCAACTGTAGATTTTGGGGGGGAGTTTACAAAAGTAGCTATTATAGATGATGAAATGTATCGTTTAGACGAGAGTGTTTCTGTAAGCGAGGATTTGGTTTAAAGATCCTATACATTAGATCTCTTGTAAAAGTATGCTTATACCTAATTTTTGAATCAGCTAAACCTTCTAAAATATAGCTTGCTGCTGTTTAAATTTTGACTAACGCAAGAAGTCTAATGTAAATGTTATTTAATTAACTAGCCTGAAAAAATGTAATTCGGTTTGCGGGGAAATTAAATGAAAATAATTACAAAAAAATAACATAAATAATGTATGTATCCGAGTTTGTATCATATTTCATTCAATAATAATAAATATATATGAAACATATACTTAAAATTGAGTATGGTAACGTCTGGGCCCACCATATAAAAAAACCACTTACGTGTACTAATCGTAAGTGGTTTTTTTGTTTTTAGATTCTGGTAAGCAAATGGTAAGCAGCTTAAATCAACATTATTCTGTAAGCATTCGCTAAACCCCATAGCTATTTTTTAATTTGAGTTGGGTTTCCATCGGTGTGGAAGTAATACTTCAATCTGGGTCACTTTATGTATCGGCAACCTTTTCGGCACATCACTTAATTGGGCATGCGGATCCAGTCCATTCAGCTTTGCTGACTGAATCAAGTGTATGATATTAGCTGCTCGCTGACAACTGCTCATCGAGCCAGCAAATAACTAGTTATTACGTCCCAAGGCCCTGGAACACATCTGATTTTAGATCCCTTATGAAGCAATGCTTCTTATGTTGATTGGTAAGATATGCGGGCCAATTGGTTGTGCGGTAGATTTTGTGTGTAGGCTTCTTCATTTGAAAATTATATCGCTGAAAAAGCCTTTACAGATAGGTTTGTGCAACAAAGCCAACTGACAGTTAAAAAAAAATACTTTAAAATGCTAAATGGTTTTTAATTGAAAAATATAGTAATGTCAAAATTAAATGTAGATCAAAAAACAATTTATGAACTTTTTTCAGATAAACGTGCAGATTTTTTAATTCCAGATTATCAGCGCCCATACGCATGGAGTGAGGAGCAGTGCCAAACTCTTTGGGATGATATTTTTAGTTTCGCATTTCCTGAAAATAATGCTGATAATTTTGATGATCGGAAAGACGAATATTTTTTAGGGTCTATTGTTACATACAAAAATGAAAATGATCAATCAGAAATAATTGATGGTCAACAGCGCCTTACAACACTTTTGCTTTTATTAAGGGCATTTTTTGATAAGTTTGCTAACATGCAAGATCAAAGCTCTCAATTAACTAAAAAGCGTATTGAAAGTTGTATATGGAAAACTGATACTTTTGGTGAGGCTGTAAAATCATCATTAAAAATTGATTCTGAAGTTGCGACTGATGATGATAAAGGTGAATTTTTAGAATTACTTAAAACTGGAAATATAATAGAAAATAGCAAGAGTAGATATGTAATTAATTATTTATTCTTTAAAAAGAAAATTGATGAATTTTTGCAACAATTTCCAAGTTATTTTGCCTACTTACCTGCAAGAATATTAGGTAACTGTATTTTGTTGCCAATTGAAGCTGATTCTCAAGATACAGCATTAAGAATTTTTTCAACTTTAAATGATAGAGGGTTGCCATTATCTGATGCGGATATTTTTAAGGCTCAATTTTATAAATTTTATGGAAAGCTGAATAAAAAAGATGAATTTATCAAAGCTTGGAAAGAATTAGAAAAAGTCTGCAATGATATCTTTATGCATAATACTTTTAGTTCGCCTATGGATGAGATATTTTCTCGATATATGTATTATTTACGAGCAAAAGAAGGTAATAAAAGTTCGACAACAGAAGCACTACGAAAGTTTTATGAACGTGATAAGTATAAATATTTAAACTTGGAAAGTACAATTTGTGATTTAAAAGAATTAGCTGATTTTTGGTATAGCGTTAAATTACAAGATAAAACAAGATTTTCGGATCAAATTCTGAAGAAACTATATATATTGCATTATTCACCAAATGGTATGTGGCAGAATATAACATCAGCGTATTTTTTACATAATAAAAAAGAGAATGGTTTTTTGGATGATGAAAAGTTTCAAAAATTTTTAGAAAAAATCACTGCATTTATTTTTACTTATGCAATTACAAATCCTGGAGTGAATGCTTTAAGAACTCCTGTATATGATGAAATGGTAAATATTGTTAATAATAAAGAGGTTACATTCTCTAAGTATAAGTTTAATGAAGTAAATACTAAAACATTATTTAAAACTTATATTTTTACAAATCAAAGAAACGTTACTAGATCAATTATTACATGGTATGCTTTTAATTTTAAAGAGCAAAAATTACTGCAACTAACTGAGAACTTTCATTTAGAACATATTTTTTCTAGAAAAAGATATCAGATGGAAAATGGCATAGATAATATAAATAATCTTGAGTCATTGGGAAATAAGATATTATTGGAAGAAAGTATTAATATAAAGGCATCTGACTATCGGTTTGAGGATAAGAAAAAGATTTATAGTGGGGAACAGCGTAGAGGAAAGAATCAAGATAAAAGCCAAATATATGAAATATCTGAATTAGTACTTTTAAATGATTTTACTGAAGAAAGTATTATTAATCGTAGTGCTAAAATTTCAGAAGCCTTTTTTGATTTTTTGCGTGATCAAGAACTATTATCTGACAGTTAGTTTGAGTGTGGCTCGACTTTGATTATTTTTTTTATTTTTTCTAAAAAATTGGAATCTGCAATAAATTTAGTTTGAGGAATATATTATTTTTATGGTCTAGGAAGAGGAGTGACTATGAAAAAACATTATTCTGAATTAGAGATTGTTTCAGATGTATTGGAGAAAATACCACATCGTCAAAGTCGTTCAGTCGCGAAAGCCATTTGTGTCTGTAACGATGTAGAAGCCAGCCATTCGTGGAGTTTTACAGAGCCAGTAAAAAATTTTGTGTAATAGCTTTTCAGAAATTAAAGGTGATCACTTAGGCGGTCGTGCATGGATAAAAAGGTATATGATAGCACTAGTACGATAATACAGATTACCTATATTATTTATAATGTCTTTCAAGTTGACTGGATCATCAATAGTAAGCTTAAAGTTAATATATAAATAATTGTTATTAAAATTTTGCTAAAGTCAAAAAATGTAGGGATTGTTATGGGATATTTCTTGGGGTTTTTATATATTGCGATATATATAGTGATTTATTTGTCATTGTTGTTGCTACCTTATTATGTTGCTTATTCTATAATTGAACCTCATAGCTTTTTCGGCGTAGTGGGCGTATTTATTTTAGGCTCAGTAATTGTACCTCTAACTTTAGGTTTTGCTTTTCTGGTATTCGGAAGTATTTTTGTTGCTTTTGAAAAGTTTAAAGAAAAAATAGGTCCAAAACCGCAATCTCATTCCTTATCATCATATAGTTATGATAGTACACTATTAGATGTAACTCCTAAACCCGAAAAGAAAAATACAAAGGGGGTCGTATTATATACAATCTTGGGGGTTGGGATGTTAGGACTAATATTATTTTTGGTTGTCAATGGAAATTCAAAAATTGAAGAGGCTAATTCTGATTATGAAACAGCCTCTTATGAAGAAACTGTGGATGATACGCCAACAGATTATCTTTACACCGATACATCTAATGACGAAGCAGTTGACTCTTATTTAACTGATAATACAATTACAGATAATTATAGCTATATGAATGATGCTGTAGATCAGTTTCTAGAGATACTGGCGGATTCTGGAATTTCTGGAGTGGCGAGAAGTGTTCGTGATTGTTATGTAAATACAGAAATTGATAATCTCTACTGCCTCTATCTAGATAATACTGCTCGAATCATGGATGATGCTGTTTCTAAGCAGATGGGTTTTAATCGAGATGAATATTTAAAAGAGGATAGAGTTCAAGCACGAAATCAGAAGTATTATTACATTGCTACTAACACAAGTCATTTGGCATCTAATCATCAGGAAATAATTGAACCTCAGTTAATAGGCTTACTTAAGAGGAAAATACAAGAGAAAAATTACCAACCTCAAAATGCGAGTGATCCATCTACAACAAATTCAGATTTATATCCGCATAATAATTCTGATGGTTCACGTTTAGGTGTTGAGATGAGTCAGGGTTTTAATAATAATACCAACAACGATAAACCTGAAGCGCTAGAGTCGGATTTGGTAGCCAACGATGGTGAAACTGGGACAGAAGAGAGTAATGAAATAGAGGTTGATTATGAGTAGAGTATTTCTAGCATTAATACTATGTAGTGTTTGTTCTGTTCAAGCATCAGAGTGGGAGTATCTAGGTGAAACTAATGAATTTAGATATGAGTTGGATAGGCAGACTATAAGAAAGGTAGCAACGGGCTATTCGACAATTGGTAATAATGTGACTCAGTTTTGGGTTAAAAAAATAGTTATTAATGATCTTTCAAAAGATGGGTTAGGGATTGGTGACCATACAAAGACCTTATTACACATAAATTGTAATGCAGATTTGCTAGGGTTCAAAACTGAAATCAAATATAAAGGCACCAGGGTAATAGATAGCTATACAGAACCTTATGTGAAAATGGAGCCTATAGTTCCTGATACGATTGGTTCAAGTTTTTCTAAAGCGATTTGTAGCTGAGAATATAAGTTATAAGGAAAAAGTGGGAAGTACTTTTTCCTTAAACTTAATGATTAGAAGAGGGTGTAAATACTGTTAAAAACCTTTCACTACACTAACATTATAAAGTACTTGCTTTCAGCATCTTATCACTATTACTTTTTCCTTGCTAACAAGGTCGCAAAACGCTGCTTAATTCGATCACCTGCAGCATCTGTACGGTGTAACTCACCTACATTTTCATTGTATTTCACAATATCCCAATCAGCATAACACGCACTTAATTCACCCGCTTTAAAGCTAGAAGGGAAGTCTTGTTGTACAGGGTAGTCTTCAGTATCCATTGCACAAACAATTAAGTTGTAACCCTGTGAAAGAGTGGCTTTTTGCATATTTTGAATGAGTTTTGGAGTAGTTTCAGGTGCCAAGAACATCATCACCACAGTACAATTAATAAAGTGATATTGCCCTGAAATAGATGAATCCTGATTCAAGTCACGCACCGCAGTTTGAATGGTAGTGATTTGCTCTGCTTCAATAATTTCATTCAATTTTTGAATACTGGTCGGGTTACCATCCCAAGCATCGACCTGAAAACCATGCTGACTCAAATACAGCGCATTGCGGCCTGTACCACAACCAACATCTAAAGCTTTGCCAACGGGTAACTGCGGCAGTGCGGCTATAATTTCAGAATGGGTTGGGCTTAATTTGTATTTTTTGACAAAATAATCTTGAGCTAAACAATAAAAACTGAGCTGACATTCAATGTCTTCACTGGCAGATACGATTTTATGCCAAGCTTGCGGCTCAATAAAAGGCGGTTGGTTTTGCACAGAAAAAACATGCTCAGATTGCACTTCGCCTGATTCATGCAGCATCGAGAAAAGCATTTCACCTTTTAAAATGGTAAGTTTTGCCCAAGTGCCTACTTGCGTGTTGTGTTGTTTCTTAAAACCTTGCGGAATTGAATCATGATTCCAAATTGGAAGTTGCTTATAACATATCAATTCTTGTTGCATCATAAACTCCAGCGTTGTTCATCATGATTTAGACACTTGTGTAGATTTTTTATTACGTAGATCAGTCTACTTGATCTTAATTTCAGCATAGCATTTCATGTCGTTTTCAACCATCTATTCACTGAGAATTTGCAAGCTTAAAAAATGTGTTTTGAGGTGAAATAAGCAGTACCCAGAAATGATCCTGAAAAATATTCAGCTGAAGCTGCATTATTTTCATGTTCATTGCGCTATGAATGTTTTACCATGAGTCGCCTTAATTTATTGAATTATCCAGTGTTTATTCAAGCCAATCAGTTTGTTATTCCCACACAGCAGCATGATTATCCTGAATGGCATCGTGGGCGTGAGCATTATGCGTTGTGGTACTTAAGCATTGAGCATCCTGCTTTAGTTCAATATTTAGAACAATTAAAACAGCAATTTTCTGATTTATTATTGACTCCTAATACCCGCCAGTTTCATATCACTTTATACATTTGTGGTTTTTCCGCCGTAAAAAAACACTGGGATGATGACTTTGTTGAACAACAGTTTCAGCGACAATTACAGGCGCTACAACATTTGCAATTGCAACCTTTTCAATTGCAGATTGGCGGAATCAATAGCTTTAACAGCGCGTTGTTTGTAGATGTGCAAGATCATGCTCAGCAATTATGCCGTATTCGTCAGGCTTTAAGCACAGCAGGAGCGGAAATTGCTGCTTTGCAGTATCATCCGCATATTACTTTGGGGCTGTATCAAGCTGAACATTCAACTAATTATATTTTAGAGCGTATTCAAAACACTATAGTGCAACATTTCGATTTGAATATTCAGCATTTAAGTTTTGGATATTATCAGGCGAAAACATTACAAGGGCCACTTTTTACAAGCTATCAATTTCCTTTGGGAGCATCATGATTCAACTTATTTTGGGCGGTGCACGTTCTGGGAAAAGTCGCCTAGCCGAACAAAGTGCACAGCAATTTGGCAAAACGGTTATTTATGTGGCAACCGCACAAGCAGGCGATGCCGAAATGCAGGCACGGATTCAGCATCATCAGCAACAGCGTCCGCAGTCATGGCAATTGCGTGAAGAACCTTTATATTTGGCGCAACAGTTAAAAATGCTGGATCATCCAGATCATGTGATTTTGGTAGATTGTCTGACTTTGTGGATGAGTAATTTACTGATGCAAACGGTAGAAAACTTTGCTGAACAACAAATTGTAGCATTACTTGAAGTTTTACCTCATTTGCAGGCCGATATTATTTTGGTGAGCAATGAAACAGGTTTAGGTGTTGTGCCACTAGGGGAAATCACCCGAAAATTTGTAGATGAATCAGGGCGGCTACATCAACAGTTAGGGCAAATTGCAAACAAAGTCCAGTTTTGTGTTGCTGGTTTTCCAATGCTTTTAAAAGGAGAGAATTCATGACTTGGTGGTTAGCTGAATGTCAAACACCCAATGTGCAGATGAAACAGCAGGCAATCCAAAGACAGCTTCAACTGACAAAACCTACAGGGTCGTTAGCTGAACTTGAAAATGTCGCAATTCAACTGGCATCTTTACAAGGCACAGCGCAACCGAATATTGAACGTCCGTGGATTTGCATTTTTGCAGGTGATCATGGCGTCATGGAAGAAAATATTTCGGCCTATCCGCAAGCGGTGACACGACAAATGCTGCAAAATTTTGCGACGGGTGGCGCATGTATCAGCGTCATTGCTAAACAGTATCAGGCACAACTACAAGTGATTGACTGTGGTTCAGTGGGCGATGCGTATGACTATGCGGGCGTAGAGCGACATTGTATTCGTGCTGGTACAGCAAATTTTGCTAAAACGCTTGCCATGACCGAGCAAGAGTGTATGCAGGCTATGGCTTTAGGGCGTAAAAGTGTTGAAGATGCTGTTGCGCAACAGGCCTCAATCTATGTTGCAGGTGAAATGGGGATTGGGAATACTTGCTCTGCATCGGCCTTATCTTGCTTTTTATTGCAAGCACCTGCAGAAGCACTCACAGGTGTGGGAACAGGTATTGACACTGCACAATTACAACATAAAAAGCAGGTGATTGATGCAGCTTTGGCGCTACATCAAGACTATGTAAAACAAGATGCCTTTAAAGCCCTTTGTGCTGTTGGTGGTTTAGAAGTTGCGGCTATGGTGGGCGCATATATCCGCTGTGCACAGCTAGGTATGCCTATAGTGGTGGATGGTTTTATCAGTAGTGCTGCGGCATTGGTTGCTGTCCGTCTAAACCCGCAGGTGCGTGAATGGATGTTGTTTGGACATCAGTCGGCAGAATATGGCCACCGCCGTTTATTGGAAGAGTTAAATGCGCAGGCATTATTAAATCTAAATTTACGTTTGGGTGAGGGCAGTGGTGCAGGTGCTGCTTTGGGCATCATCCAGCTGGCCTGTGCCTTGCATAATCAAATGGCAACTTTTGCAGAAGCAGCAGTCATTGGCGAGAAAGTAACTTCATGCTCAGGCTAGATGTATTAAGGCATGGAGAAACAGCATTGAGCCATACTTTGCGTGGCTCAACCGATGATGCTTTAACGTCCAAAGGCTGGAAAACAATGCAGCAAACCGTGAATACTGCGCTGGATCATGGTCTGCAATGGGATATGATTCTGAGTTCTCCTTTGCAGCGTTGTTTGAATTTTGCTCAGGATTTTTCTGGCGAACAGCAATTGCCACTTTATATTGATGCCCAGTTTCAGGAAATGCATTTTGGTACTTGGGAAGCGGCTTCAACCCAGACTTTATATGTAGAATATCCTGAAGATTTAGCAAAATTTTGGACGACCCCTACGCAATTTACCCCGCCACAGGCAGAAGCCTTGTTCGATTTTCAACAACGGGTTGTACAAGGTTTGAAGGACTTTATTCAGTATTTACAAGTCAAAAACACGAATCAGCCAAAACGAATTTTACTGGTCACACACGGTGGGGTCATTAAGCTGTTAAAGGTGATGGCGCAGCAACAACCCTTAGATGATATTTTGAAAATGTCGGCAGATTTAGGGCAACTGAGTTCATTTCAATTGCATTTGGATGGAAGCGTGACGATGCAGGAGAAACAATGACAGCGTTTTGGATTGCCTTGCAATTTCTCACCACTTTGCCTGTGTCTTTAAAACAACTGCCGAGTCCACAACAAAATGCGCAGTCGTTGTTGTTTTATCCTGTGGTGGGTTTGCTAATCGGAGCTGTGCTTTGGGGTGTTGCCAGTTTGCTGCAATTTCTGCCTTTGGTGCTTAGTAGCAGCCTGATTTTAGTTCTCTGGATTTGGCTCACTGGTGGTTTGCATTTAGATGGACTAGCAGATACCGCAGATGCATGGGTGGGTGGTTTTGGAGACCCCGAACGAACATTAAAGATTATGAAAGACCCAAGCAGCGGGCCAATTGGTGTGCTGAGTCTACTGATGTGCTGCTTGCTAAAATGGTCAACACTTTATGTTCTACTCGAGCAACAATATTTAGCAGCTTTACTGCTGGTACCTGTTTTAGCGCGTTTGAGTGCACTACTTTTATTTTTAAGCACACCGTATTTGCGTGCTCAAGGTTTGGGTACTTCTATACAAGCTTATTTGCCCAAAACAGGCGCAAAAATTGTGATTGCGTTGACTTTTGCTAGTGCTGCGCTGTGGGGATGGCTTGGCTTGATCGCTGTGCTGACTTTCATCCTTTGTACGGTATATCTACGACATAAATTTATGCTGCGATTGCAAGGTATAACGGGCGATATGGTGGGTGCGAGCATAGAAATATCTGAAACGATGGTTTTATTGGCTATTGCGATTTCATGGTTTTTAATTCACTGAAATTTTTTAAGTGCTTTGGGATACTTGTTTCTCACTTCACAAGCATATGAATTTGTTTGATTTAAATAATAATTGACTTGTTTTTGCAAAAATGTAGATGTACGCTTATCGGAAAGTTCCTAAATTGGATTTGATATTTTTAAAAACTATGATAATAGTAGTTTATGTCAGTCAGCCTTGATGGCATTTGTATCTCAGGATGAGATCACAAACATGATGTATAAAAATCAAAAGGAATGTCATATATGATCAAACTGTTAAAGCAAATTTTCTGTTTACACATCTATGAATATGATGAAATGGAAGAAATCGGGGCGCATTTAGAGTGTCGTAAATGTGGGGACAGTAAGACACAATAAGTCATCATCAACAAAAGTGAGTTTTATAACTCACTTTTTTATTGTCTAAATTTTGACACATTTGTATTTAGATTCTATTTTCTTGCATGTTCAGGCTTTAAGCTTGGTTGAGTTGCTTTTAAGATAGCGCTATCTTGCCTGTTAAAAGATGTGATGGATGGCGATGCCTAAAAACTTTAAAGAAAAGACCTATATTGTAGATGAAAATTTGACAGATACTTTGACGTGGTTACTACATCATCAAGACTGTTATGATCGTTTTTATTATGATGCGATTCAGCAACAACTGACAGTAGAACATGCCAATGGTGCCGATATAATTAAAGTAGGGCAGTATTTGAATGCCAGCTACGGTATTTTAATCACTTCTTAAGGTGCTGCTGGACAAACTTATCTTGCTGCTTAAGAGAAGATGACACAAAAAAACAAAGTCCCATTTCGGGACTTTGTTTTTTTGGGTTTAAGCTAAAAGTTTAAGCAATTGCCATTGCATCTACAGATAATTCTGCAACGGTTGGTTTGGCACGTTCAGGAACTAAACCTAGCTTTTGGAACAGCTGTTTGTCTTTGCCTTCGCCTGCATTTGGTGTAGTGAGTAACTTTTCACCCGAGAACAACGAGTTCGCACCTGCCATAAAGGCCAAAGCTTGATCTGAATCAGACAATGATTCACGCCCTGCAGATAAACGAATGTAACTGTTTGGCATAATAATACGCGCAACCGCAATGGTACGAATCCACTCTATCACATCCAGTTTTTCGACTTCAGCCAATGGCGTACCTTCAATGGGTACTAACATATTGATCGGCACAGATTCAGGGTGTAATGGTAAAGTCGCCAATTCATGCAATAAACCAATACGGTCTTGGGTGTCTTCACCTAAACCGACAATACCGCCACTGCAAACTTTCATACCTGTTTGACGTACAATGTCTAAGGTATTTAAGCGGTCGTCAAAACTGCGGGTGCTGATCACATTTGGGTAATATTCACGCGAAGTGTCGAGATTGTGATTGTAATAATCTAAGCCAGCATCTTTTAAACGCTCCGCCTGAGATTGATTCAGCATGCCCAAAGTCATACAGGTTTCTAAACCCAATGCTTTGACTTCACGTACCATTTCCAATACATATGGCATGTCACGTTCATGTGGGTTACGCCATGCAGCGCCCATACAAAAGCGTGAAGAACCAGAAGCTAAAGCTTCTTTGGCCTCTTGAATGACGTTTTCAACAGCAATGCGTTTTTCAGCTTCCAGTTGTGAATCATAATGCGCAGACTGCGAGCAGTATTTACAGTCTTCCGGGCATTTGCCTGTTTTAATGGACAATAAGGTACTGACTTGTACAGTATTGGCAGCAAAATGTTGGCGATGCACACGCTGTGCTTCAAAGACCAAATCTAGAAAAGGCTGTTCATATAACTGCTGAATTTCTTCTCGGGTCCAATCATTACGTACTGACATAAGTAAAAGTCCATCATCCCTATTATTTATAGTCTGTATCATACACAAACTGTGGAAATCAGAAAGGCATAATCTCTCAATTCGGTCGCAAATATTTATCTTTCGCCAAGTAAAACAACAAACTCATTTTAGTTGCAAACTTAAGCATTTTTATGGCTATTTCGCAGCAAAATTAAATTCTGGCCATTTTTATTTTGTGATGAAATGGCAACTAAAATTCAGATAATGCACGAAACTGGCAAAGAACCTGCAGTCCAAACGCTACCGTTTTTGTTAGGTGAAAATTGTTTATTTTTTAGGCTGTTTTAACTGTTGTTCCTGAATGGCCCAGTCAATATGGATTTGCACAATCTCATCATGCTGTAATCGTGTTTGTTGCAAAGTTTGCAAAATTTGTGCAGAAAATGGGGCATTTCCAAGTCCAATGGCAATATTGCGCATAAAGCTTTGATAGCCAGTGCGACGCAATGGACTGCCTTCCGTTTTGGCTAAAAAGGTGGCTTCATCCCATTGCCATAAATCTAGCAGGCTGATCTGATCTAGCGCATGCCGTGGCAGAAAATCATCAACCGTGGTGACTTGGGCAAAGCTGTTCCATGGGCAAATCAATTGGCAATCATCACAACCAAATACCCGATTGCCAATACCACGGCGTAAATCTTCAGGAATTACCCCTTGATATTCAATGGTCAAATACGCAATACATTTACGTGCATCTAACATATAAGGCTCAACAAGGGCCTGTGTTGGGCAAATGTCAATGCAGGCTGTGCAAGAACCGCAATGCGATGTTGCAGGTGTATCAAAAGGCAAATCTAGTGAAGTAAACAGTTCGCCCAATACAAAAAACGACCCAGATTTTTTATGAATAAGTAAGGTGTGTTTGCCTGTCCAGCCCATGCCTGCACTTTCTGCAAGTGATTTTTCAAAAATGGGTGCAGAGTCGGCAAAGGGGCGTGATTCAAACTCACCAACTTTTTCACGGATACGTGTTGCAAGAGTTTTAAGGCGACCACGCATCACTTTGTGATAATCACGGCCGCGCGCATAACGGGCGATAATTGCAGAATTAGGTGCATCTGGAATGTGGCGTGGTTGAGGTGTTTCCACCAAATAATTCATACGCACGCAAATAATGCTTTTGGTATTTGGCACTAATAATGCTGGGTTGGCTCGTTTTTCTAAATTTTCTTCCAAAAACTTCATATCACCATGATAGCCACGGTTTAAATATTCCTGAAAACGGGCTAATTCTGCTTGAGCATCTGGTTTGGCAATGACACAATCAGCAAAACCAAGCGCTAAAGCTTGAGCTTTAATCCACTCTTTCAGGGCAGTTGGATCGTCCTGATAGAGTGAAATATGTGCTGAAGTGGTGGATGTTGCCATAACAAAACAGAAGGGAAGAAAAATGCCGCAGCAAGTGTACCATAGCCCTGTTTATCATAGCCAAAGTATTCAAGCATGGGAGAAACGCTGGTTTGCCCGTCAAAACAGTTCCTATGGTTTAATGCAGCAAGTGGCATGGACACTACATTTACAACTTCGCAAAATTTTTGCTGCCCAGACTTTTCCAATTCAAACAGTTGCTGTGTGCTGTGGGCAGGGCAATAACGCTGGTGATGGCTACTTAACTGCAAAATATTTACAACAAGCAGGTTTTCAGGTCGATATTTATGCAGCAACACGCGGCACATCGACAGATTTACACCAGGCTTTTTTAGAGGCCGAAGCGGCGCAAATAAATATTTTTCAGGATTTTGCATTTCAAAAAAAATATGACTGCTATATAGATGCGTTATTTGGTATTGGTTTGGATCGTCCTTTAAATGATGAATGGCAGTCGATTATTCACACGATCAATCAACAACAAGCCTTAAAAATTGCGGTGGATATTCCAAGCGGTTTAAATGCAAACACAGGTCAGCCGATGCCATGCGCAATTCAAGCGGATTACACCTTTACGGCTTTGGGTTTAAAGGCAGGCTTATTTACAGGGCAAGCGCAGGAATATACAGGACAGGTAGATGTACTGGACTTGATTCCTGCAGATACTGAACTCAAAGTTTTGGCACAGCTCACACCACAGCAAATTAAGTTACCGGCAAGGCAAGCTTTTGGGCATAAAGGCAGTTATGGGCATGTGCTGATTGTAGGTGGGCATGCGCAAATGGGCGGTGCTGTGATGATGGCAGCAGAAGCAGCATCAAATGCAGGTGCGGGCAAAGTGACTGTGGTGTGTCATGCCAAGCATCACGTTGCGATTTTAAGCCGAGCGCCAAATTTAATGCTGCGTGATATTGATTCACTGTCTAAGGCAGAGATTCAGCAATTAATTTCACAGGTGGACGCCGTAAGTTTAGGCATGGGGCTCGGTCGGGATGCTTGGGCGGAGCAACATTATACAAATTGGTTTACGGCTTTAAATCAGTCAGATGTTGAGGTGGTTTATGATGCCGATGCATTGTGGTTCTTAGCCCAACATGCACAGGCTTCAAATAGTCCAGCTCAGCTCAAACTCAATAGCTATGCAACACCACATTCGGGCGAGGCGGCAACTTTACTTGGTACTACAGTTGCTCAAATTGAAGCTGACCGTATTGCTGCGATTCAGCAATTACAGCAACGCTATGCAGGAGAATGGGTGTTAAAAGGTTCGGGCAGTTTGACTTTACAAACTGCGCCTACAGCAGCAGGAGCAACTGCACTGTGGATTTGTACCGCAGGCAACCCAGGCATGGGTACAGGGGGAATGGGGGATGTCTTGGCAGGAATGATCGCCAGTTTAAAAGCTCAGTTTCACAATCAAATTCAATTACATGAAATTGTCATGTTACATGCCTTAGCGGGAGATGTTCTTGCCCAACAAGGCATGCGTGGCTTACAGGCTCAACACATGAACCAAGCCATTTATCAGGTCGTGAATCAGTAAAATATTTAAGATGAAGCTATTTATTTAACGACGTCGAGAGCTTGAGCGACTACGGCCACGTGCCATCCCCCCTAAGGCATTCAGCACGGCTAATTTAGTCATGCTGCCTGAAGCATGTGCATGGCAAATAGCAGCAGCTAAAGCATCGGCAGCGTCTTGTTGCGGTTTAATAGACAAGTCGAGCAATTTCATGACCATCATTTGTACTTGTTCTTTATCGGCAGCGCCATAGCCAACAACCGACTGTTTAATTTGGCGCGCAGTATATTCCGCCACCTGTAAATCTAAATTCACCAAAGCGGCAATGGCTGCACCACGCGCTTGCCCCAATTTCAGGGCAGAGTCAGGGTTTTGAGCCATAAACACCTGCTCAACTGCCGCTTCTGTCGGGCCATGAAATTTTACAATTCGCTCAATGCCTGCAAAAATTCGTTTTAAGCGTTCAGGCATTTCACTGCTTTCGGTGCGAATGGTTCCTGCATCTACAAAACGCAATTTAGCACCATCACGTTCAATAATGCCGTAGCCAGTAAGCCGAGAACCAGGGTCGATTCCAATAATAAGTGACATGCCAAGCCTTAAAAAATTACATCATGCTGAATTATAGGAGTTTAAAATTCTTTTGTGTGGAGTAATTTAAAAACATTCAGTCAATGTGCTGATGTTTAAACAATTGGAGCATATCTTTGCCATAATTTCGATATTGGACTTCATTTTATTTTAAGTATTGAGTTTTATACTCAAAATATGATGTTAAAAAAGAGGCAGGCTATGGCCAGATGGATTGATCAGCTAAAACAATGGGCTAAGCAAATTAAACGAGATGTCTATGCAGTTTGGTTTGCAGCACGTGATCCTGAAACACCATTTCTTGCTAAATTGGTAGCCTTATTGGTTGTCGCTTATGCCATTTCACCCATCGACTTAATTCCAGACTTTATTCCTGTTTTGGGCTATTTGGATGATTTGATTCTAGTGCCCTTGGGCATCATGTTGGTATTGCGCTTAGTGCCCACAGAGGTGATGCAGCGCTGTCGTCTGCAAGCCGATGCAATCAGTCAAAAACCAAGCAGTTATATCGCAGCATTGGTTTTTATTATTTTGTGGTTGGGGGTGGCGTATCTGGCTTATATTTATCTATATCGTCCAACCATATAGGTTGTAATTGGGCGATGATGAAAATATTAATGACAGGCTAGACCTTTAAAAATACAATACTGCCCATATTGAAAGAAAAGTGAATCAAAAAAGCTTGATCCCGATGAAGCACTTGGTTACTGCATTTTATTTATTTAATTGAGATTAGATTAATTTTTATGAAATTATTTCTTATTGTTCTAATTGGCTTAGTTCTTGAAGTCTTCGTCTGGATTGGTGTGGGTGACCTAGTAGGGAGCATGTGGTACGTGTTCTTTTGGTTTATTGCAGCATTTGTCATTGGCTTGAACTTGATTCGTAAATATTCTGCTGGTGTGATGCCTCAAATGCAGCAAATGCAAATGGGGCAGATGAGTGCCGACCCTGCACTTAGCAATAATTTACCTAAAATCTTTGCGGGTTTTTTATTGATGATTCCAGGTTTAATCAGTGATGTTTTGGCATTGTTGGTGATGATTCCTGCCGTTCAAAATGCATTTAAAGCTGCAATGATGAAAGCCATGATGAAGCGTCAGCAAGCGATGATGAATCAAATGATGGGTGGCATGATGGGCGATATGAATGGCATGGGCGGTGCAGGGCAAAACCCATTCGCAGATTTAATGCGCCAAATGCAAGATATGCAAAATCAACAGGGTGGTCGTGACTCTAGTATCATTGATGGTGAAGCACGTGAAATTACCCCTGATGCTAAAAAAATTGAAATGAAAGATGTCAATCAACCTAAGTAATATTAATTGTGCTTTCTATAAAACCGAATCGAGCTGATTCGGTTTTTTATGCGTATTTTGAATGATAATTAACGTGAAATATTTAAAGCATCGTCTATAGCCTGACAAGGCAAGCTATAATCTTGTTTTAAGTTTTTCCTAATGTATCTATGTCATTGTTATTGACCATTTGTGCACTGCATTTTGTTGCGCAGCTCAGTCCTGGTCCAGATGTGCTACTCATTGCTAAAAGTGCAGCAACCAATACACGCCGTAATACTTTACACATTATTGCAGGTATTTCGACTGGAATTGTCGTGTGGGTAGTGCTGACCTTGCTCGGCTTCACGGTCTTGGTACAACAATTTCCATGGATACAACAAGTACTAATGCTCATTGGTGGTTTATTTCTTGCCAAAATGGGTTGGGGCATGCTGTCAGGTGGTTGGTGCAGCTGGCAGCAAAGCAAACAGTTTGATGATACAAATGTTCAAATTCCTGCGGCGAAAAACTACTTTTTATTGGGTTTGTTCACCAATTTATCTAATCCTAAGACCTTAATTTACTTCAGCAGTGTCTTTGCTTTGGCGTTGAGTTCATCTGCAACGGGTTCTTTAAAAGCCCAATTAGCGGTCATTATTCCTATTCAGACCTTTGTGACATTTACTTTATTTATGTTGCTGCTTTCCACACCCAAAATGAAAAAGCTGTATCAGCGTTCGGGCAGTTATATTGATATGGCATCGGGCGCATTATTTTTATTATTTGCGCTGTGGTTATGGCTTGATGCACTGCGTATGTTTTCAATCTAAAATATAGATATGAACCTTAGTGAGTTGAGTTAATTGGGTCTGATGGTTTTTTGACGATTTGTTCAACTTCAGCTTCTGTTTTAACTAAATGATCGGGTGGATAGTTGCGATTGCTACTTAAAGTCGCTTCTGTGTTTTCTGAGCCCTGATATTTTCGGCTACGGTTGGCACGTTCACGTAAACCGCCTTTTTTAATCAATTGCACCATCTTGATTCTATTCCGTGTGATTAAAAAGATTGATAAAACCCACGTTTAGCAAGCTAAATTTGAGCTGTGATCTTGAGTTTTACGCAGTTCAATATTTTAACATGGCATATAAAATTCAGATGGGAAATCCAGAAATTTATTCAAAAATACTATTTGCGCATTTTTTCTAACTTTGGCATGCTGATTGAAATGCTTGGCAAGGTTGCTGAGCAAGTATCTTAGACAAGCTACAAAGTGTCACAGGTGCTTAAGCAAAATTACACTTCATCAGGGTAGATGGTGTAACAATAAAAACAAGAATTACAGTGAAGTAGGAGAATACCTATGCTGTATCATCAGTATCGTTGCGCATGTTGCAATCGTGTTGTGGAATCATCAGAAAAAGAATGTACTTCTTGTGGATCTCACAATATTCGTAGTCCTTATGGTTTTTGGTTATTCTGTGTTTTGGCATGTTTAGCTGCAGCTATTGTGTTTAAAGTCGTGCATGTGTATTTGCAAGATCATCAAGAGGTGCCTGTACAACAAACAGTACTTGATGTGATTCGCACACAGTAGGCTGAATATAATTCTAAACTTAACTTAATCTAAAATTGTCCGCTTAAACTTAGTTTGGCCATATTTACAATGCTAAATTTAAAAATCCTGAATGAAGCTATCATTCAGGATTATAGGTGATTTTTCTGCTTGTCTTCTAAATCTTAATCAAAGTACCCTAAAGCTGTTAAGAGTTTAAAAAACTAGCTTGGTTAATGGTAGACAGGGCAGCGTTCACTTCAAAAATCTTGCCACGAATGTTTTGTACGCCAAAACTTTCTAAACGGGCGGTGTGCATTTTTAAATATTGCTCTGCATTGGCAGTATTATCAAATAAGTAGATGCCACCAGCTTCTTGCGTCTGGCTGTTCTCTGTCCAGATTTTCCAAATCATGCCAGCTTCAAGGTTAATACTTTCAGCAAGTTCTTTGTATGCTTGGCTCATGCTTTCGCCAAATGGGCCTTGAGAAGGGAAGTCGACTTGAAGAATAACAGCCATGCGTAGCTCCTAAATTATTTTTAAGCGATATTAGGACTATAACATATTCGTATTTTATATATTGAGATTCACGTCATAAATATTGTTTGTTTTATGGTGCATTAAAAAAGCCCACCGAAGTGAGCTTTTGAAATCTGTTTGAATCAGAACTTTTATAAACCTGCAGAAGCTTTTAATGCTTCAACTTTGTCAGTTTTTTCCCATGTAAATGCAGTGTCTGAACCTTGGCGACCAAAGTGACCATAGGCTGCAGTTTGCTTATACATTGGTTGTAACAGATTGAGCATATTGGTAATGCCGTAAGGACGTAAGTCAAAGTGTTCACGTACCAAAGCAATAATCAATTCATCTGCTACTTTTGCAGTGTTAAAAGTGTTAATTGAAATTGAAGTTGGTTCTGCAACACCAATTGCATAAGACACTTGAATTTCACATTTGTCTGCCAAGCCTGCTGCAACAATATTTTTTGCAACATAACGACCTGCATAAGCTGCTGAACGGTCAACTTTAGATGGGTCTTTACCCGAGAAAGCACCACCACCGTGACGCGCCATACCACCGTAAGTATCTACAATAATTTTACGGCCAGTTAAACCACAGTCACCTACAGGGCCACCAATTACAAACATCCCCGTTGGGTTGATGTGAAATTTAGTGTCTGCATGGAACATTTCGGCAGGAATCACTTTTTTCACAATTTCTTCAATCACAGCTTCTTTGAGCTGAATTTGAGAAATTTCAGGATCATGCTGAGTAGATAAAACTACTGCGTCCAAACGTACAGGCACACCATTTTCATACGCAAAAGTTACCTGACTTTTTGCATCTGGGCGTAACCAAGGTAAAGCACCACTGCGACGTAATTCAGCTTGCTTTTCCATTAAGCGGTGTGCGTAAGAAATTGGGGCAGGCATTAATACATCAGTTTCACGGCTGGCATAACCAAACATCAAACCTTGGTCACCCGCACCCTGATCTTCAGGTTTTTGGCGGTCTACACCTTGCGCAATTTCAGGTGATTGTTTACCAATCATATTAATGACCGCACAGGTAGAACCATCAAAGCCAAGATCTGAATGATGATAACCAATACCGTTTACGGTTTGACGAACAATGGCTTCAAAATCAACATTTGCAGTTGTTGTGATTTCTCCTGCCAGTACAACCGCACCCGTTTTTACAAGCGTTTCACAAGCAACCCGCGCATAAGGGTCTTCTTTTAAGATTGCATCCAAAATGGCATCACTGATTTGGTCAGCCATTTTATCTGGATGGCCTTCGCTTACAGATTCCGAGGTAAATACAGCGTACTCGCGCATAAGTCCTATCACAGTTAAATTCAAAAGACGCAATATGTTACATCGAGTTAGACTTTAGGACTAGCGCATTACGACTAAAATGGCTGAATTTATTTCAATTCAATGACTTTTTATCGCATATCTTTTGCTAAAAAATAGATAAAGTATCGGTATGACTATATTTTGACTCAAAAATATTCATGTTGGCTAAAGCATGCCGTCATAATTTTAAACTAAGAAACATTTTATTTTTAAATATTGAATTGTATTTAAAAACAATATCTTATATTGATGTTTTAAAGACGTTGAATTGAGTTTATCTGCATGATTCTGCATTTTTAAAAGCTATTATAAAGTTTTGAAGGATGGCTGTGATTCAATTTATTGTGTGAAAAGTGAATAAAATTCAGGGTGGGGTTAAACTTGTCTATTATTTCAGCATTTAGTCAGGTCAAAATTGGATAATGCATGGAGTTAAACGAGATGAATTTTATCTAAAGTGTGAGTCGGGCATCAAACTTGCTCTTCGTTCATGCGAAATTCTATAAACTGAAATATCTATGTTTTAAAATCTGTAAAGCTGCGGCTTAAAACTTGCTTTGTTGAATGGTTGGCCTCATTTCTCTTAAAACAAATGCTGAAACTGCCCTGAATCTGCACGAAAAGTACGCTGAATGGGAATTAATGCGGAAATATTGTTGCATAGGCTTTACCCCTCAGGCGTTTTTTTGAGAGAATAGCGGCTGTTTTGAATTCTATTCATCTTCTTCTGTTTAACGATTTTTTGTGGACTCTGACCTATGACGACCCCGCTTAACGAACGTCGTATTGCAAACGCAATTCGTGTATTGGCAATGGATGCTGTGCAAAAAGCAAATTCAGGACATCCAGGTGCTCCGATGGGGATGGCAGATATTGCCGATGTGGTGTGGCGTGAATTCTTGAATCACAACCCAACTAATCCACAATGGGCAAACCGCGACCGTTTTGTACTGTCTAATGGTCATGGTTCAATGTTGCAATATGCGTTGTTACATTTAACAGGTTATGATCTTTCGATTGAAGATTTAAAAGCGTTCCGTCAGTTACATTCAAAAACTCCAGGTCACCCAGAATTGGGCTATGCACCAGGGATTGAAACCACCACTGGTCCTTTGGGTCAGGGTATTGCCAATGCCGTAGGTTTTGCCTTGGCTGAAAAAACTTTGGCAGCACAATTTAATAAAGAAGATATTCAAGTTGTAGACCATTTCACTTACTGTTTCTTGGGTGATGGCTGTTTAATGGAAGGTGTTTCACACGAAGCATGTTCATTGGCAGGTACTTTAGGTTTAGGCAAACTGGTTGTTTATTATGATGACAACGGCATTTCTATTGATGGTGAAGTAGAAGGCTGGTTCTCTGATGATACAGAACAGCGCTTCTTGTCTTATGGCTGGCAAGTACTAAAAGTTGATGGTCACGATGCAGATGCAATTCGTGCGGCAACAGTTGAAGCAAAAGCAGAAACGCAAAAACCAACCATTATTATTTGTAAAACAGTGATTGGTTTAGGTTCGCCAAACAAACAAGGTAAAGAAGACTGTCACGGTGCGCCATTAGGTCATGACGAAATTGCATTGACTCGTGAAGCATTAGGCTGGACAGATGAAGCGTTTGTGATTCCTGAAGATGTATATGCCGCTTGGGATGCGAAAACCAAAGGTGCAGAATCAGAAGCAGCATGGAATACGACTTTTGAGGCTTATGCAGCAAAATATCCAACTGAAGCTGCTGAACTTAAACGTCGTTTAAGCGGTGAATTGCCAGCAGAATTTGTTGCGCAAGCAGATGCATTTATTGCAGAAACCAATGCTAAAGCAGAAACGATTGCAACCCGTAAAGCCAGCCAAAATACTTTACAAGCATTTGGTCCATTATTGCCTGAATTATTGGGTGGTTCTGCAGACTTGGCAGGTTCAAACCTAACTCTTTGGAAAGGCTGCCAAGGTGTTCAGGACAATGCAGCAGGCAACTATGTGCATTACGGTGTACGTGAGTTTGGTATGACTGCTATTGCAAATGGTGTGGCACTTCATGGTGGCTTTATTCCATACGTGGCAACCTTCTTAATGTTTATGGAATACGCACGTAATGCAGTACGTATGTCTGCATTGATGAAGCAACGTGTAATTCATGTGTATACCCACGACTCAATTGGTTTGGGTGAAGATGGTCCAACCCACCAACCTGTTGAACAAATTGCATCTTTGCGTGGTACGCCAAACTTAAATACATGGCGTCCTGCTGACACTGTAGAAGCTGCCATTTCTTGGAAATCTGCATTGTTGCGTAGCGAAGGCCCAACTGCTTTAATTTTCTCACGTCAAAACTTACCATTCCAAACCCGTACTCAAGCACAAATTGAGAACGTGGCAAAAGGTGGTTATGTGTTGGCTGAAGAAAAAGGGGAACTTAAAGCAATTATTATTGCAACAGGTTCTGAAGTATCTTTGGCAATGGAAGCATACGCACAGCTTGAAGGTGTACGTGTTGTGTCTATGCCATGTGCTGAAGAATTTGTGAAACAAGATGCGGCATATCGTGAAGCAGTATTGCCATCACATATTCGTGCACGTGTTGCGGTTGAAGCAGCGCATGTAGACTACTGGTGGAAGTTTGTTGGTCTAGATGGCAAAGTCATTGGTATGACAACCTATGGCGAATCTGCACCAGCAAAAGAGTTGTATCAACACTTTGGTATTACCACTGAAGCGGTTGTAGCTGCGGTAAAAGAATTAACTGCTTAATTTTTTAATTAAGTGTTTTTAAAGGCGTTCCTGCAAAGGGACGTCTTTTATTTTTGCATATTTGTTTGGCCGCTTGTTTAGTGTTGCCTGCAGATGTTGCAAGTGTAAGTCAGGTTTGTGAATAGACCTCTGTGTAATTGAGTGAGATGAGAAATGAGTTTGTACGAGCAAATTAATGATGAAGTCACTTTAATGGATGCGGGTGAACAAAAGTGGATTGGACAAGATTTACCACTTGAAGCAATGGTTGCGGTGGAGTTGTTATTACAGGATTTAGCTGAGGATCAGCAAATCAAAATCCGCCGTAAAAACCATGAAAAGCAATCAGGCTTAAAGCAGGTTGATCGTATTTTGATTGAAAAGCTTTAATTGATTTGCCTTTTAATGGTAAAAATCGTGAATTGTTAGAGATCAGCTTTATTCTATACGTAGGGTAAAGCTTTTTTATTGCTGTAAAAATAGTGTATAAAATAGCCTAAGCATAATATTCAATGTGAATCATCAATCATTCTAAGATATAACAATTAGATAATATCCAAGCATGCAGGCAACCCAAGTACAGCATCAACTGAGTCAAAAAATAGGTATTGTGCCGTTAAGCGAAATTCAGTTTGAGCAGTGGTTACTACTTTGGCAAGGCTATCAGCAATTTTATTGGGTGCAACTCAGTAATGAAGTGACACGACAGACTTGGTCAAAACTGACTGATCCTCAACGCCCCTATATTTATGGCTTTGCTGCCGTATATCAAACTAAAGTTGTCGCAATTGTGCATGTGATTGAACATGACAGTTGCTGGACACTCAAGCCTTATGCCTATTTACAAGATTTATTTACCTTGCCTGATTATAGAGGGATAGGGATTGAAAGGTTGCTCATAGCGCAGGTTTATCACACAGCGCAACAGCGTGAATGTGATCGGGTGTATTGGCTGACCCATGAAGATAATTTACAGGCTCGGCAATTGTATGATCGTGTCGCAAAAAGAACAGGTTTTATTCAATATCGAAGTCCTACAGTCGCTATGTAAAACGAGCAAGCATATTTTTACAAATTTATCGGAGCCTGTAAATAATTTTGTGTAATTGCTTTTCATAAATTTAAAGGTGATTGCTTAAGCGGTCACCGAATTCAATAATAAAGCGGCTCATGGCTAAACGCCAGTCGCGAATAG
>NZ_JAAZQY010000027.1:0-35256 GCF_012371315.1 Acinetobacter sp. A1 | reverse complement strand
TAACTCTTTAGCGAGTGCCAACATTGCTTCATCTTTCATGGTAAACACCTTTTGTTTGACCCCAACAACGTTGGGGGTAGTTTAAGCGTTTACACAGTTTTATTTACAGTCTCACTGTAGGACTTGTCGCTGCAAGCTCAGTAGTTTCAGCTGGTTCTTCAGCTTGCTCATCTGCTTGTACTACCGTTTTCGGCTTTTTCTTTTCCTTTTTCTCTTTGTCTTTTTTATCCTTTTCTTTTTTGGATTTTTTCTTTTTCTTCGGCTCTTCTTCAATTTCAGCGCCATCTTCAATGGCTTGCCAATATTCAAGCTGCTCCATGACTGCAGCATAAATTGAGCCTTTACTATAACGTCCTTTTTTGTTGAGTTTGCCAACAGGACGTGCCATTAAAATTTCTAGGGCTTGGTCAATGGTATCAATGGCATGAATGTGGAATTGACCTTGTTCGACGGCTTCAATAACATCTTTGCGTAGCATTAAATGCTGCATGTTCTGGCGTGGGATAATCACGCCTTGCTTACCCGTTAAACCTTGTAGCTTACAGGCATCAAAGAAGCCTTCAATTTTTGCATTCACGCCACCAATTGGTTGTACCTGACCCAACTGGTTCATGGAACCTGTAATTGCCCAAGACTGATCAATTGGCAATTGGCTAATCGCTGAAATCAAAGCCGAGAGTTCTGCCACAGTCGCACTGTCACCATCGACTTGACCATAGCTTTGTTCAAAGGCGAGGGCAGCAGAAAAGTGCAAGATTTGTTCACGACCAAAATGCGCTTTTAAGAAACTGGCCATTAACAACACGCCTTTGGCATGTAATGACCCGCCAAGCTCTACACTGCGTTCAATGTCTAAAATGTCGCCACCGCCTTGGTAGACCGAAGCAGTTAAGCGAGAAGGTAATCCAAATTCGACATCGGCATAGTGAATCACCGACAAGGCATTGATTTGCCCTAAGCGATGGCCGCGTGTTTCGATTAACTGCGTACCACGCGATAAGTCCTGCCAATAGAGTTCACGCAAATAGCCTAAGCGATATTTGCGATGATCGAGCGCCGTATTGATATGCTGTTCGGAAACAGTTTTATCACCCGCTTGAGCCGCATGGTGATGTGACTCGCGAATTAGATCACCCAAGGTGAGGGCATGTAATGATAAAGAGCTTTGGTCTTCTGCCTGACGGCTTGAGTCGGTCAGCAATGCCGCTAAAGCAGAACGATCAAATGGCAACAATTTGTCAGATTGCACATAATCGGCAATCAGTTGCATATAGGCCTGCTCGTTTTCGTCATTACGTTGTAATGTATCGGTAAAGTCGGCACGGATTTTAAAGACACTGCCCAGTTCAGGTTCTAGCTCTAAAATTTCATAATAAATTTCAGGTTCTGCCAGTAAAATAACTTTAATATTCAGTGGAATGGCTTGTGGCTCAATGGAAATGCTGCCGGTTAAAGTCAGCATGTGCTCTAAAGAGGACAGTTTTAATTGCCCTGATTTTAAAGCACGTTTTAGTCCTTGCCATGCATAAGGCTGCTCAAGTAATTGCTCTGCTTCGAGCATCAGAAAACCGCCGTTAGCTTTGTGTAAGCTTCCTGCACGAATTAAAGTAAAGTCTGTGGTAATGGTGCCATTTTGCGTGAGTTGTTCCACATGCCCTAATAAATTGTAATGGGTGGGAAAATCTTCAAAAATAACAGGTACGCCACTGTTGGGTTTGTGAGTCACAATAATATTGGCTTGATAGCGCGCAGGAATACGGCTAAAGGTACCCGGACGAAAATCATCCTCTTCCTGTTCTAAAACAAACTCGACATTATTTACGATGTCTTCAGCATAGTACTGTAAATACTCGGTCAAGCCTTCTACATTCGGGTATTTGTTTTGAATAATATCAATGCGCGGCATCACCACTTGTTTGGCAATATCGCGGTTTAATTCCTGTACTTTGTCGCGTGCATCATCTTCTAGATCACCTAAATGCAAGCCCAAACGCTCTAGTTTTTTATTCATATAACGAATATTAGAGGCAATTTCTGCACGGGTTTTGCTGTCTAAAGCATTAATATCTTCCTTAGACATTTCTTGCATTTTGTCATTTTTAAGATGTACAGGTACGAAGCAATGTTCATCTTCCTGCGCAATCAGTTTTAAATCGAGTTCTTCACCTTCACTGGTCAGTTCAATTAAGGCTTGTTGCTGCTCATCGCCCGCTTGCTGACGAATCATTTCAATACGGTTGTGGTAGGTTTCGGCTGTAAAGCGGCGCTCGAGCTGTTTTAAAATGGTTTGCCAAGTCTGATGCAACAAACTTTGAAATTTAGGTGCTTGACCTGCAGGCAATTGCAAGGCCAGTGGCTGACGTGGATGCTTGAAATTATTGACATAAACCCAGTCATTTGGGGTAGGCATACTTTTGGCATGTTGCTGCAACAAACGCTTGACCATCGTGCGCTTGCCTAATCCTGCTGTGCCTACAGCAAAAATATTATAGCCAGAATATGGCAGGGAAATACCTGCCTCGACTGAAGCACGTGCCCGATCTTGTCCTAAAAAATTATTCAGTGGTTTAATGCGTCGGGTTGACGCTGGAATGTTGTCGTAATTGGGGATATGCGTCAGTTGTGATGCTTTTAATTGAGTCGTCTCTAGGGTTGTTTGAATTTCGCTTTGTTCAAAGGCAGAGCTGAGAAGCGGTTGTTGTGCGTCTTGCGTTGCTGTTGTTGTATTGGCTGTTATCGATGTATTGATTTGATCAAGTCTTTGGGTCACTGTAGAAATCCAAAACGAAATATTGCAGTTAGAGGGTTAAAGGTATACAGGTTTAATGAGAAAATTCAAGCTAAGCCGCCATTTTTACTACAAAATGACAAGGCACTTGTGGATAATTTCATAAATACTGTTGAAACAGAAGCTATTCCACGATTGAATAACAACAATTTGACTTAACAGAAAATAATAATCGCATGACCACACAAAGTACTGGGCAAACTTCAGCACAAAATACAGGATGGAAAGCTGCATTTACAGCATTTTTAGACCGCCGTGCGCTGATTATGCTGTTTTTAGGTTTCTCCGCAGGTATTCCAATTTTACTGATTTTTTCCAGTCTGTCGTTGTGGTTGGGCGAGGCAGGAATTGATAAAAGTGCAGTGACTTTCTTTAGTTGGGCCGCCTTGGGTTATTCCTTTAAATTTGTTTGGGCACCATTAATTGATGAATTGCCCGTTCCGTATTTAACCAAAAAATTAGGGCGTCGTCGGGCATGGTTGCTCATTGCACAATGTTTGATTATCTGTGCAATTGCAGTCATGGCATTTTCCGACCCTGCATTGGGGCAGGCACATTTATACCAAATGGCATTTGGCGCAGTATTACTCGGATTTTCTGCCGCCACGCAGGATATTGTCATTGATGCCTATCGTATTGAGTTGGCAGAAACCCAAATGCAAACCGTGTTGGCTTCGACCTATAACGCAGGTTACCGCATCGGGATGATTGTTGCGGGTGCGGGGGCTTTGTTTTTGGCTGCATCGTTAGGCACAGCTAAAGGCAACTATATTTACAGTGCATGGAAAGTGACTTATTTGGCCATGGCTGCGGTGATGTTGATTGGTATTGTCACCACCTTGATCATTCGTGAACCACAGGTAAATAGGGTCAATAAACATTATCAACGTCGTGACTATTTCCGTTTGGTGATGGTGTTTTTTGTCGCCGTATTCAGTTTTGTGTTGTGTTATGTCTTTTCTGGCAATTTAACTGAAGCCTTAAAACAACAATTTCAGCTGAAAGACGCATTTTTGTTATTCTGTTTGGAAGCATTGCGCTTTATTGCTTCAGGCGCTGCGGCAGTATTGATGGGCACTATTTTAGTCAAATGTGGTGCTGTGAATAAACAGATGGCCTTTGAAACATGGGTACATCCTGTTGCGGACTTCTTTAAGCGCTATGGCGTCAAACTGGCCCTAGTTTTATTGTTGTTGATTGGTTTTTATCGGGTTTCAGACATCATCGCTGGGGTAATTTCCAATGTGTTCTATCAAGACCTGAACTTTAGCAAAGAGCAAATTGCCGAAGCTGTTAAAGTGTATGGGGTGATTTTCAGTCTGCTGGGCGGCTTCTTGGGGGGCTTACTGGCACAGCGCATGAACATTATGAAACTGATGTTTGTTGGTGCAGTATTGGCTTCTTCAACCAACCTAATTTTTATTGGTCTAGTGAAGTCAGGGCAAGCGCTTAGTGATGTGCAAGTTTCAGTGGGGCAGCAACAATATCAGACTCAGGCCGATGAAGTGGGTTATTGGAAAGTTGCTGTACCAAGTCAGGTGTTGGCCACCCAACATGAAATTCAGGTACGTGCACATTATCAAACTGGCGATACACCATCACGTTTAGTGTCGATGCCTTATTTACAGCAGACAGCTACCGAAACTGCGCAATTACAGCTTTTACCACTAACTTCAGATAACACAATTTCCGTAGCAGAAAAGGCCAATAGCATTGTGGTACGTGGGCAATATGTGGGGCCTACTTTAACCGAGCAGCAAAAAATCGTGCTACAGCTAGATGGACAAAACTTTGATGCCAAGCTCGATGCTCAAGGTATGTTTACTGCAGCGATTACAGGGCAGCTTTTGGCAGATTCTGCAGCAAAGCAATTGACTGTGGTGTTGATGGATCAGCAACAGGTGCTACAGCAACACAGCCAAAGCTATAAAGTTGATTCAACGCAGGCTGCAGACACGACCTTGGATGTCGATATTCAGCCTTTGCCTGTGGTCAATACAGCATCAACCGAGATGGTAGAAATTCAGGGTAAAGTGATCAAACCATATAGCTCATTATGGTTATATTTTGCCATTATTGTTGATAACTTAGCTTCAGGTTTAGCAGGTGCTGCGTTTATTGCCTTTTTATCTAGTTTAACCAGTGTGTCTTTTACGGCAGTGCAATATGCGATTTTTAGCTCACTCATGACCCTGACCCCTAAGATTTTAGGCGGTTATTCGGGTACTATAGTGACCAATATTGGTTATCCAAACTTTTTCCTCATGACTACCTTAATTGGAATTCCAATTTTGATTTTAGTGGTGTGGGTGGCAAAGTTATTACGTGATCATCAAGCAACATCTTCAGACACGATTCAACAGAAGGATGAATAATATGCGCATGCTGCATACCATGTTACGTGTAGGTAATTTAGAGCAATCTTTAAAATTTTATACAGAAGTTTTAGGTATGACTTTGCTTCGTAAGCGTGATTATGAAGAAGGGCGTTTTACCTTGGCTTTCGTAGGTTATGGTGATGAAGAAAATCACACAGTTTTGGAACTGACTCATAACTGGGATACTCAAAGCTATGATTTAGGCAATGCTTATGGGCATATCGCGATTGCGGTAGAAGATGCTTACAAAGCCTGTGAAGAAATTAAGGCACGTGGTGGTAATGTCGTACGTGAAGCAGGGCCAATGAAAGGCGGTGTGACTGTAATCGCGTTTGTTGAAGACCCAGATGGTTATAAAGTTGAGCTGATTCAGCAAGATCAAAATGCACGTAATAACTAAGTGTAATGTGCAAAGCAGCAACAACTTGGCCTTAATTGCCTAATAAACTGAATGTTGTTCAGCATTCAGTTAAAAAATATTGAACATATTCTATAAATACTCGCTTTTTGAATATCGCCCAGTAAGATAAGTTTATCGAAAGGTAAATAAGTCGCTGGGCTTATTCATATCAATGAACCCTTTAAAAACAAAAATTAGGATGCTGCAATGTTGAAGTTATTGGCACTGGATCGCTTTACTATACTCTTATTTGTAATGGTTATCTTAGCCAGTGTGCTGCCTGTTTCTGGGCAGGCAGCCGATGTTTTTGCTGTGATTACAACAGTCGCTATTGCTATCTTATTCTTTTTGCACGGAGCAAAATTATCACGTGAAGCGGTGATTCAGGGCTTTATGCATTGGCAGTTACATGCTTTGGTATTTACATTTACCTTTGCGCTGTTTCCCATTCTAGGATTACTTGCCAAACCTGTTTTAGTGCCAATGCTCGGACAAGAGTTGTATTGGGGCTTTTTGTTTATGTGCTTTTTGCCTTCTACAGTACAGTCTTCCATTGCATTTACTTCAGTGGCGAAAGGCAATGTTGCCAGTGCTGTATGCAGTGCTTCATTTTCCAATTTGATTGGGATGTTTATCACCCCCATTTTAGTAGGCGTATTTATTCTGGGGCAGTCGGAACA
The DNA here is from genome assembly GCF_012371315.1 of Acinetobacter sp. A1. Taxonomy (NCBI): domain Bacteria; kingdom Pseudomonadati; phylum Pseudomonadota; class Gammaproteobacteria; order Moraxellales; family Moraxellaceae; genus Acinetobacter; species Acinetobacter sp. A1. The sequence goes on along the minus strand of NZ_JAAZQY010000027.1, from coordinate 29,010 downwards.
TGGTTTTGACCCGACCAACTCGATTATTCAAATTACTTTATTGCTGTTGGTGCCATTTATATTGGGACAGTTGCTGCGTCCTTATGTTTATCCTTATATGTTGAAATTGCCAAAATTGGTCAAAGTGTTTGATCAGGGTTCAATTTTGATGGTGGTTTATGGGGCATTTAGTGGGGCAGTCGTGGCGGGTTTATGGCATCAGGTGAGTGGTATGACCTTGCTGCTGTTAATTGTGGCGTGTTCAGTTTTATTGACTATTGTGATGTGGCTGGCATGGGTTGTACCTCAGTGGATGGGTTTTGCACGTGAAGATCAAATCGCAGCATTTTTTTGTAGTTCCAAAAAAACTTTGGCCAGCGGTGTGCCGATGGCGCAAATTTTATTTATTGGGCAGCCATTGGGTATGATAGTTTTACCCATCATGATTTTCCATCAAATTCAGCTCATGGTTTGCGGTGTGATAGCCAACGCGCTTGAGAAGCGGGCAGATTTGGCAGAGCAGTCAACATTAAATCCCAAAGAATAATTAGCTTTCAGCTATTTTATTCCGTATAATAATGCCCAACTTGTTGTGCTTAGCTCTGACGGTATCCGTCTCGGTGGGCCAAAAGAATGGTCTGTTATGGTGTTGGTCTGCTTTTTAGCACGTTCCTCATGTTTTATGAGAGTGACCAATTGCGATGACAGCATAAGCCTTCTTGAATCTTAGGAGTAATCGACGATGCGCGCCGATATTCACCCAAAATATGAAAAATTAGTTGCTACTTGCTCTTGCGGTAACGTAATCGAAACTCGTTCAGCTGTTGGTAAAGAAACTCTTTATCTTGACGTATGTTCTGCATGCCACCCGTTCTATACTGGTAAGCAAAAGAACGTTGACACTGGCGGTCGTATCGACAAGTTCAAACAACGTTTTGCTGGTATGTCACGTTCTATCAAACGTTAATATCCAGTACGAAAAAAACGGGCAATTTGCCCGTTTTTTTGTGCCTAGAATTTAGAGATAAAAGCATTCAAAAAAAAAGATTCAGAATAAAAAAATGAGACTGCTAAAACAGTCTCATTCATAAAATTGTTCTTTGCGCTAAGCGCTAAATGCAATGTACAAGACCTTATTGGTCTTGTACATCAATTAAATGATCCAGTTTTTTCTGGAAGTAATCACCCTGAATAAAGCGGGCATCAACATTCCATGCATTGGCAAACAGGTTCATATCATTTAAGTCACGTAGCAAAATCTCAATTGGCTTAATTTCGCTATATACGCTGAGTTGTTCCTGCAATTCCTGCGTAGATTGATCATCTGCCAGTTTTTCAATCAGGGCGCTGTGCAGGGTCAAGTAGTGAATATCAACTTGTTTTAAGATTGATTCACTGTAAATTGAATGACCAAAATCTCGTAGTGAAATTTCTGCACCGTGTTGACGTAATAAGCCGATTTGCTTTTGTGCATCGCCTAAGTTTTGACTAATATCTTCTTCTGAGAATTGTAAAATCAGTGGATGGCTGAGGCGACTACCAACAATGGTGATCAGTTTAGACACAAACTCAGGGAAACTGCGGTCTTGCAATAACACGTGTTTGTTTAAATTGACAATCAGTTTGGCTTCAGGATATTGAGTAATAAAGTTATGTAACTGTTTACATGCTTCTACCAAAATCCAGCGATCTAGCTTAATTGAAAGCTCAGGATCTTCTGCCAATTCAATCAGTCCCGCTAAGCTTTTCCATTCACTATTGAAAATAAAGCCACTGGTCACTTCATAAGTGTAAAGGTTAGTATCTTGCTTATCATACAATTGCTGATACTTCAGGTGGATTTCACCACGATCCAAACTTTGACGTAATGCAGTAATAATCGCAGGTTCATTAAATGACTGTGGAACTGCAGCAGATTCAATCGCATTTAAATTAGATTCACCAAATGACAAGTCTAATGCTAAACCTGAACTATTCTGATCTTGTGGGTTTGGTAAAGCATTGGCAAACCCTTGACTAATCAGCTGTTCAAAATTGGTTTCATCACGAATATCTTGATTTAGCAAGATATAGCCAATTCGTAAATTTAAAGGATAGGTGTGCTGATCTACCGTGAGTAATTGCGGCTTAGTCAGTGAATTCAGACCAATCAGTTTAGACTCTAAAATTGCAGTAGATTCAGCTTGGAATAACCCGACAACCAAACCATTACCCACTGTAAATAATGGCACATTGGTTTGTTCTTTTAAGAAGGTCTGAATATTGGCAAAGTAGTTTTTTGTGGTCAGCCAATCTGCTTGGAAAATAGCTTCAGGACAATTGGCCAAAGAGAACACGACCAAAGCATTTGCAATGGAGGGTTGTTTTGCCAAGGTGCGATTGACCAATTGATAGGTACTTTGCTTTGCTGCAGGCTTTTCACTTGTAGATGCCGCAGACGATGCAACATTTGCCGTAGAGGTTTCATTGTCTATGGTAATTTGCAAAGCATCGTCATCTGTTGCGGCAATAAACTCTACTTTAAGTGGATTTTGCTTGGCCAATAATGGATTTTGACTGTGAATGTCAAAACGACCATGGTCAAACTGCCCTTGACTGACTTTCTTAAAACGGAATTTAAAGTCGGTTACATCTTCAGGCTGTAACAGATCGAGTAGGGGTACGCCGATAATGTCATCTTCAGTTTTTAAACCAAACAGTTGTAAATATTCTGCATTGGCTTGTACGTGAATACCTTCTTGAATAATCGCAACAGCTTTGTTGCTGTCTTCCACCAAAGCCTGTGCCTGAATCTGTGCATTTTCAAGCTCAGTCATCAGTTGTTCTTGTGACTGCTGTAAGCGGCTAAAAGATAAGGCGCGAATTAAACCAAAATAGAAGCGTTCTGGAAAATCCAGGTTGACGATGTCATAAATGCCTTTACGAATATAGCTTGTATATTGCGTAGTATCATAGTCATCTGGTCTGAGCAGCAAAAGGGGCAGATTAGGTTGTTGAGAAGCACGAATTAAAGTCAGTGCCTGATCAACTTTAAGGTCATAAGCACGACCGAAAATGACTAAATCCCAAGTCAAATGTAGCTGTTTTTCAAAATTTTTAATGTCATCTAAAAGAATAGCCTGAACACGGTGCTCATTGGCAGTGAGTTGTTCACAAATTTGGTTAAAACGTATCTGGTTGTCATCGATTATGAGCAAACGCGTTTCAGTACGTTTTAACTTTTTAGACAAGAGTGGATTTCTCACTTTAATGCTTCCCATAAATCGTTATTTTTAACTTCATTCACTTGCTTTTGAATAAAACTATCTAAGACAGGCTGTCGTTGGTCATTCAACAACTCAAAATCAAAGCGCATAAAACTTTGGGTAATCAGGAGAGGTTTGATTAAGAAAACTTTGAGTTCTTCTTCCCCTAAGCGTAATTGTACGGTTTGTTTATCGCGCAATACTTGAATACCTGGCAAAACTAGGCTGGTGCTGACATCTTCAGCATCTGTACTTTGTACCAGTAATGCTGGATGGTAATGTCCTGTGTGTCGATCGGTTTTTACAAAAACAGCACAAGGGAATAGCTCTTGGGTTAAAATTTCCAAGCCAAGTTCTAAACTTTTTTCGGCAGATTGTTTAATCCAACGAATTACACCGCCACGCCATGGACTCTGATTATTTTCTTGAACTAAAATGAATTCGCCTGTTTTTAAATTTTTTGGTGTTTCGCCAGTCCATTTGATTCGGTAACCATTCACGCTAATGTCCAAAACATCGGCATTGTAAATTTGTTTGGTTTCACGATCTAAAGTTTTGATTGAGCTAATGTCTACCGATGAATTGGTGTGCATAGCATTGACAAAATGGCTTTCATTTTGGAATTGGTAGTTATCACCCAATACCAGTGTTTCGTTAAAATTCTTACCATTAGACAAATAAAAATGTGCAACGGTTAAACCAAAACAAATTTTAATCTGTGCAGAATATTCATAACGCTCATGCACACGCTCTGCAGTATTGGTCAAAATATTGTGCAGATGGAAATGCAAGGCAGGAGTGAGGAATAACCTCTCATTGCGTGAAAAATGTTCACCTTTGCGTCCCTGATTTTCATTTAAATGATCAAGTAAGGCTTGGGTAGAGATATAAATATCAGCGTTAAAACCATTGTTTTGGTGGCTGTTATATATTGGCGGATGATCTTTGCTTGAATCTACCACATAACGCGAAAGCGTGGTTTCTTTGGGTAAAATCTGAACCAATTTGGCCCAATCAAAACTGCATAAATACAAGCCTTGAATTTCTGCCGGACGAATTTGATGTGTATTAAAAATTTCCAACAAAATCAGTTGGGCATAGGCCTGAGCAATACTTACAAGTTGGTGCTGTGTACCTTGTAATTGATTAATATTATTTAAATAATAATGTTGTTGAATTGCAGTATCTAAAAGTTGATGTGCAATAACCCATTGATTAGGCAATGAGGGGCTATACAACATGTGTTGTTGGTAGCGTAGCAAAGCCAATTGTTGCAGTGCATAGTAGGTTGCTAAAATCCGAGCTGTTTGTAAGTTTTTCTTTAAGTTAAAGGCGAATAATGAAAATTTTTGCTGAGTGAGTTGTTGATGGCTGCGTCGCGCAATATCAATATACACTTTGGAAAAATGGCTACGTAATAACAAGGCCAATTCAATAATATGATCATTACGATCACTGCTAATCAAAGCTTGATTGAAAAAGTGTTTTTCCAAGCTAGTCAGCACATTTTCAAGTGTCGGATGAATAGCTTGAATTAAATCAAAACGTAAAGTTTCCTGACATTTCAGTTCAGAAATTTCTAAAAGGGCATTGAACAGGGCCTGAGAAGAATCCCCCAATTGTAAAATGGATAGGTCTGCTGCCCACGCCTGAATGCTTTTAACCGTATTTTGACAAAAACTCAATTGCTCCAGCTTTAGTTCGCTGGGAACCTGAAAAAGATCTGAAGTATTCATGTTCATGGTTGTTATTTAACTCAATAAGTTGAAACCCCAAAAAGCGGTGTCTTGTTTTTTTCGCCCGCAATTTCCCTAACGAGTTTAGGAACGAGATAGCCTGGCAAGTTCGCTAAAAGCTCTTTATAAATATGATCAATGTCAGATGACATTAGATCAAAATGATGTGCTCCTTTTACTTTATCTAACACATGTAAATAGTAAGGCATCACCCCCGCATCAAATAGACGATAGCTTAAATCAACCAAGACCTGAGCAGTATTATTGACCCCATTTAATAATACTGCTTGATTCAGAACGGTGATGTTTTGCTCAACTAACTTAGCAAGATTTGCACAAGTAAAGTCATCTAATTCTGATGCGTGGTTCGAGTGTACCACCAGAATAATACGCAGCCTACTGTTTTTTAGTAAGGAAATCAGCGTTTCATCGACACGGTTGGGGATTACGATCGGAACTCGTGAATGAATTCTCAAAAATTTTATTTGTTGAACAGATGATAAACGCTCAATCCAGATTTGTAATTTACGGTTAGATAGAGTGAGAGGATCACCACCACTTAAAATCACTTCGTTAATGTCAGGTTGACTTTCGATATAGGCTTTAATGTTGTCCCAATCTTCAGTTTTTGGCAGATTTTCCTGATAGGGAAAGTGTCTGCGGAAACAATATCGACAATGTACTGCACAGGCACCCGTCAGGGTCAGTAAAAAGCGGGATTTGTATTTGTGTAATACCCCAGGTTGTTGATTAGCTTGTTCTTCACCTAAAGGATCGGTCACAAAGCCAGGATGATCTTCAAGCTCTAAATGATGTGGTAAAACCTGAAGTAGCAAAGGGTCGAGCGGATTGCCTTTTTGTATTTTTTGTACAAAAGCGCGTGGTACACGCAATTTAAACTGCTCAGATGCCAAGAGTGCGCCAGAAAGTAATTGCTGTTCAGACAGCTCCAAAATATTTAACAATTCGTGTGGGTCGGTGATCAAGTCACTGAGTTGAGATTGCCAGTTTTGCTCTTGGTACAGGTAATTGATCATGCCAAAAAATTTAAATATAAGAAAAAAGCGGAACAGAAAATACTCAGAAATAGGAGAGTCGTTTTCTAAATTTAAGGGTTAAATTACTGCGTAAAATAAATCTTTAAGATTTAAATCACAGTAAAGCAGTCGATTTTACCGATATCTTGAAGTGATCGGTAGTGGATTTTCATTGCTTCATTATGGCTTGCTCATTTACAATACGCCCGATGAAAAAAAGATGTCGTAGGGCTGCCAATATGTTCAGTATTCGTTTGCGGCTCAAATTACGGCATAAATAGTTAAGTTAGTCAGTTTGGAGTGTGCCAGTCATGGCCTATTATTCTACGAATGATTTCAAGTCAGGCCTTAAGGTTATGCTTGATGGTAACCCATGTTCAATCATGGAAAATGAATATGTAAAGCCAGGTAAAGGTCAAGCGTTTAACCGCGTAAAACTTCGTAACCTTCGTTCTGGTAAAGTTTTAGAAAAAACATTTAAGTCTGGTGACTCATTAGAAGCCGCTGACATTGTAGAAGTGGAAATGGAATATCTCTACAACGATGGCGAAATGTGGAACTTTATGGACCCTGTTTCTTTTGAACAAATTGCTGCAGATAAAACCGCAATGGGCGATGCTGCAAAATGGTTGAAAGACGATTCAAACGAAAAATGTACCATTATGTTGTTCAACGGCGTGCCTTTAACAGTTAATGCGCCAAACTTCGTGGTATTGAAAATTGTAGAAACTGATCCAGGTGTACGTGGTGACACTTCTGGCGGTGGCGGTAAACCAGCGAAATTAGAAACAGGTGCAGTGGTACGTGTTCCTTTATTCGTACAGCAAGAAGAAAGCGTTCGTGTAGATACCCGTACAGGTGAATACCTAGAACGTGCATAATGGTTTATTTATAAACGATTATTGAAAAAGGGGGAGTGATCTAGATCATTCCCCCTTTTTTGTTGATTTGATTATATGGTAAAAGAATAGGTGAAAAATAAAATAAAAGGAGCAACATCACACAAGGAATCTCGGAAATTAAGCTTCATCTCGAAAAATAGTAAATGCTTAAAATGTAACAATAAAGAGAGAGTGACATGGAATCAGTTCAACCGAAGTCAGGCCTGACTTCAAAAATTATATGGCTCTTGGTTGCCGTACTGGGTGCAGTGTCTTTCGGGATTTTAGCACTCAGTAGAGGTGAACACGTCAATGCAGTCTGGTTGGTTTTAGCCGCAGTCTGTGTCTATAGCATCGCATATCGTTTCTACAGTTTATTTATTGCCACCAAAGTCTTTGAATTAAATGAACGACGTTTAACCCCTGCACATCGTTTGGCAGATGGTTTGGATTATGTGCCGACCAATAAAGGCGTGCTGTTCGGGCACCATTTTGCGGCCATTGCAGGTGCAGGTCCTTTAGTCGGGCCTATTCTCGCTGCACAAATGGGATATTTGCCAGGGACTATTTGGCTTTTGGTGGGCGTAGTGTTGGCGGGTGCAGTACAGGACTTTTTGGTATTGTTTATTTCGACCCGTCGTGATGGTCGCTCTTTGGGTGAAATGGCCAAGCAAGAACTCGGTTCATTTGCAGGTGTGATTGTCATGCTCGGTGCATTGGGTGTGATGGTGATTATTCTTGCTGTGCTGGCGCTAGTCGTGGTTAAAGCCTTAACCAATAGCCCGTGGGGTGTATTTAGTATTGCAGCCACCATCCCAATTGCAATTTTTATGGGCATTTATATGCGCTTTATCCGCCCAGGGAAAATTGCAGAGGTCTCCATTATTGGTTTTGTACTGATGATGATGGGTATTATCTACGGTGAAAATGTAGCACAACATCCCTATTGGGGCCCACTGTTTACCCTAAGTGGTACAGAGCTGACTTGGTGCTTAATTGCTTACGGTTTTATTGCCTCAGTATTGCCTGTGTGGTTACTGTTGGCGCCACGTGATTATTTATCTACCTTCTTAAAAATTGGTGTGATTGCAGGTTTGGCTGTCGGGATTGTATTTGCAATGCCTGAAATGAAAATGCCTGCCGTGACACAATTTATTGATGGTACTGGCCCTGTTTTTGCGGGTTCGATGTTTCCTTTCTTATTTATTACGATTGCTTGTGGTGCGATCTCGGGTTTCCACGCACTGGTTTCTTCAGGCACGACCCCTAAACTGGTCAATAACGAAAAAGACATTCGTGTGATTGGTTATGGCGGCATGTTGATGGAATCTTTTGTTGCCATTATGGCAATGATTTGTGCCACTGTGCTTGATCCAGGAGTGTATTTTGCTATCAATGCGCCTGTTGCCGTTTTAGGCACCACTGTTGAAAGTGCAGCAGAAGCAGTACGCAACTTAGGTTTTGTGGTTAGTCCTGAAGCTTTGACCATTTTGGCAAAAGAAGTGGGCGAAAGTTCAATTCTGTCACGTACAGGCGGTGCGCCAACTTTTGCAATTGGTATGGCACATATCATCACGGAAATTTTTAATAACCGTTCGATGATGGCGTTCTGGTATCACTTTGCAATTTTATTTGAGGCCTTATTTATTTTAACTGCAGTGGATGCAGGTACACGTGCTTGCCGTTTTATGGTGCAAGACACAGTGGGTATTGTGATTCCTGCAGTGAAAAATTCACATAACTTCTTTGGCAACTTACTCGGTACTGCAGTGGCGGTAGCAGGTTGGGGCTTCTTCGTCTATCAAGGTGTGGTCGATCCGCTAGGTGGTATTAACAGCTTATGGCCACTGTTCGGGATTGGTAACCAGATTTTGGCAGCGATGGCGCTTATTTTAGGTACAGCCATTTTGTTTAAAATGAAAAAAGAAAAATACGTTTGGGTCACTATCGTTCCAACCGTTTTCTTATTCATTACTTCAATGACCGCAGGTTGGCAAAAGATTTTCCACGATAACCCTAAAATTGGTTTCTTGGCGCAGGCAGACCGTTTTAGTGCAGCAATTCAGCGCAATGAAATTTTGGCACCTGCAAAAACAGTGACCGAAATGCAAACGATTGTGATGTCCAATCAAATTAATGCTGTGTTATGTGGCTTCTTTATGATTGTAGCTTTTGTGATGTTATTTGCTGCAATTGGAGTGATTCGTCGTGCATTGGCAAGTCCAACGCCAACTGTTAATGAAGCTGAAGCGATTTATCGTGATCCTGAAACCATTCAACCAAATGGCGGCCATTAAGGAGCAATTACATGATTAATTTAAAATTTGCACAACATGGCAAAACCGTGGTGTATAAAATTATTAAAATGACCATTATGTCGCAAAAGGATTTGATTCTGAATCCTAAAAACTGGTCAAGAATTGCAACACTTTGGCAGCGTTTGCAACAAAGCTTTCGTTTGATGGTAGGTGTGCCTGATTATCAAAATTATTTGGAACACATGCAGAAGCATCATCCAGATTTGGAAGCCATGGATGCCAAAACTTTCTATCGCTATTGTGTCGATGCACGTTATCCATCGGCCAAAGGTGGTTTGAAAAAATGTCCTTGTTGATGGCTGTTTAGTAGTTTCAGCAGGTTGAGCGGTGTTTTGAAAAGTGCCTGAAAGGTGAATCAGAATATCTCTAGGATTTCTTTGGAAATTTAAGAAAACGGTGTATGTTAAAACATACGCCGTTTTTTATTGGGGAATAGGGGGAGTGACTGTGATTTGGGGTAAGGAAAAAGTTCAAACGCAACAACACACACAAACACAGCAGCAACTACAACAACAAGTTGAATCTTATGCCGCCAAAATTCAGTCGTTCTTGACTGAAATTAATACGATTATTTTAGATAAAGAACAACAAACCAAACTTGCATTGAGCTGTCTACTGGCAGGTGGGCATGTGCTTTTTGAAGATTTACCTGGTTTGGGTAAAACCACCTTATCTAGTGCTTTGGCACATTTGGCAGGGCTGAAATTCCAACGTATTCAATTTACCAATGACATGCTGGCCAGTGATGTGATTGGGGTGAATATGTTTAATCAAAAAGAACATCAATTTGAGTTTAAACAAGGTCCAATTTTTACCCAAATTTTATTGGCCGATGAAATTAACCGTTGTTCGCCTAAAACTCAAAGTGCCTTACTCGAAGCCATGGAAGAGGGTGCAGTTACGGTAGATGGCGTACGTTATGTATTGCCACAACCTTTCTGGGTAATCGCCACGCAAAACCCGCTGTTTCAAAGTGGTACTTATGCCTTGCCTGAATCACAGCTAGATCGTTTTTTGATGCGTTTATCTTTAGGATATCCGTCACGTTTTGCAGAAAAAATGCTGCTACAGCAAAACTCCAGACATGCTTTAATTACCAGCTTGGCACATATTTTTACTGAAACCGAAATTTTAAACTTGCAGAAACTTGTGACAGACATCTACGTTTCAGAAGCGGCTTTAGAATATTTGCTAGATTTGGCTGCAGAAACCCGCAAAGAACGTCATGGTTTATCTACCCGAGGGGTTTTGGCTTTAAAGAAAGCAGCCCAAGCACACGCTTTAATTGAACAGCGTAGCTTTGTAAGTGCCGATGATATACAAGCGGTATTTGTGGCCGTTGCAGCACATCGTATCGGACTCAATGAAGCAGAAGCTTTGCATGTGATGCAACAGGTCAAAGTGAGTTAGTGTCATCATGTTAAAGCAGGCATGGCAAAACTGGATCAATTCACGCTTTAAATTTGAACGAAGCAAAACCCTTCAGCAAAAAGATATTTTGGTGTTTATCTATCAGCAAGGTTATTTGTATTTGGTACTAATTTTGATCACCTTCATAGCAGGTGTGAATTATGGCAATAACCTGATATTAGGTTTTTGCTTTTTGATCAGTGCCATTTTATGCATTAGTTTTTATTTAACTTTTAAGCAATTACATGACTTGCAGATTGAGGTGTTGACCACAGAAGTGGGGCAAGTCGGTGAAGCTTTGCAATTACAATTGCATTTCAAACAAGACTTTGCCCAAGCACGTTATTTATGGATTAAGATAGACACACAATTAGAAAAAGTCCTGATTCAAGAACTGAAACAACAGCATCAACTGACCATTTATGCAGAGCAACGCGGACGACTGGATTATCCAAATCTGCAAATTTACTCGGTTTATCCTTTTGGCTTAGTACGTGCGTGGACGTACTTAAACTTGACTCGTCATGCTTGGATTGCACCACGTAGCATGTCTTTTCGTGCTGAAAATAAACAGCAACAGCAAAGCTTTCAACCTGACTTAGATGAATTTCGTGAGCTACGTGATTTCCAAACGGGCGATTCTTTACAAGCCGTATCGTGGAAGCAAGCAGCACGTGGTCAAGGTTTGTATGTCAAAGTATTTGAACAATATCAAGACCAGCATCATATCGATATTGCTTATGAACACATGCCTGCAACATCGCATGAAGAAAAATTAAGTTTGATGATGGGTTTAGTAGAGCAATGCGAACAACAACAGTTGATTTATGCCATGTTTTTACCACATGCGACGCTTGAAAAAGGGATAGGCGAGCGACAGTTTAAACAGGCTAGAATCCTTTTGGCACAGGCTTAATGACGATGCATACTTCAATTCAGCAATCGATTTTACTCAGTTTATTTCTGATTTTAATCGCACATCTGCAGTTTAGTCCGTTGGCGTTGAGTGTAATTTTTGCCCTTATGTGGCTGATATTGTTTGTGCATTATCGAAAAAAAACAGCACGTATTTCTAAAACCTTAACCTTTGCTTTGACCATTGCTGCTTTAATCAGTATTTTTCTCAGTTATAAAACGCTGATTGGTGTAGATGCTGGAGTGGCATTATTAAGCACATTCTTATTTGCCAAAGCCTTAGAAAGTCACAATAAACGCGACCTGATTATTTTATTTAACTTTGCCTTATTCGTAAGTGCGAGTTCCTTTTTATATAGCCAAAGTATGTGGATGACGGCAATTGTCATTTTATGTTTATTAAGCTGTTTGATTGGATTGTATCGGATTCAGAAAAGTGAATTTGCTGATACCTTACGCAACACAACTAAACAAGATGCCAAAAATGATTTAAAGCATGTCGCTAAATTTATTGCATACGCTTTACCATTTTTTCTGTTGCTGTTTTTATTTTTTCCACGCTTACCACCATTGTGGCACGTACCTATACCAGAGGCCAAAGGCGTGACGGGAATTAGCGATACGATGTCACCTGGAGATATTGCCGAATTATCGCAATCTTCTGCTTTGGCGTTTCGTATTGTGGGAAATATGCAGCAACTTCCGCCACGTTCAAAACTTTACTGGCGGGCGATGGTGCTAGATCAATACGATGGCCGAACCTGGACCAGTAATTTTAGCAATCACCAACCAATCCAAGTCACGCAATTACAGTCCGAACAAACGAAGTTTGAATATCAATACATTGCAGCAGACCCACGAGTGCAATGGGTGATGGCACTAGAAAAATCTATACCCAACCAACAGGGTTATCTGTTGCGCCGTGACTGGAGTATTATTCCACAGCGGCAAAGTGGCAGAATTCAACCCATAGCTCTACAGTGGGTGGGTGAGTCTGCACAAATTCAGGGTGATCATGGACAGAGTGAGCGCTATCGACAATTTAGTCAGCGCTTAAATGTTCAAGTACGCACTCAATCTGATCCGCAGGCACAGCAATTTGCCATGCAGATGTTTGCACAAAGTCAGCAACAGCCTGAACGCTACGTACAAAATGTGTTGCAATGGTATCGTGATCAGGGCTTTAGCTATACCTTGAAACCTGGAACATTGGGACAGCATCGGGTAGATGAATTTCTGTTTCAGTCCAAGCAGGGTTTTTGTGAACACTATGCTTCTAGTTTTGCTTTGCTGATGCGCTATGTTGGAATTCCTGCGCGTGTGGTGGTGGGTTATCAGGGAGGGGAACTAGCACCTGATGCACAAAGTTGGGAAGTGCGCCAGCAAGATGCACATGCTTGGACAGAAGTGATGTTGAATCAGCAGTGGGTGCGTATAGACCCGACGGCAATCATTGCTCCACAACGTATTGATGGAGGCATGCAAAACCTGATGGCCGAAGATCGCACTATATTGGGCGATAATGCGCAAATTTGGCAGTACCAACATTCAAATTTGATTCGCAATTTGCGTGTGTGGAGTGATTACGCCAGTTATCAATGGCAGAGTAAGGTGGTGGGCTATGATGCAACATCTCAACGTCATTGGTTTGGGCGATTGGGTTTGGATTCGAGTTATGCATTGGTGATCGTGCTAATTTCGGGTATTGCGCTGTTGTTACTCGCATACTTTGGTTGGATTTATTGGAAAAAGCATCAGAACAGTTCTAGGGTTGATCGAGCTTTGCAGAGGTTTTCCAAAACTTTACCATTGGAGTTACAAAAACAGGATGCTGAAACTGTAACTGCGTGGATGCAGCGCTTGGCAGAGCTTGTGGATGATGATGAGCAAGCAGCTTTTAAGCGGCTTGCTTTGTGGTATCAACGCTATATTTATGCTGTGGATTCTCAGCCTGTTTCTGAATCGTTATTTTTTGATTTGCTTAAAACTTGTGCGGATGCTTTAAAAAAGCGTAGAAAGGACTTGTCTTAAAAAACAAAACTGAATATGATGCGAAGCACTTTAGGCGTATAGCTCAGTTGGTTAGAGCGCTACGTTGACATCGTAGAGGTCTCCAGTTCGAGTCTGGATATGCCTACCAATACATCAAAATTATATGTTGTTACATAACTTCATATAGGTAATAAAGCCCTGAATTATAACGATTTAGGGCTTTTTTATTGCTTTTCTTAAAGATACATAACTTCGCTTATAGTTAAAAATATGTACACGGTGGTGTACACTGCGTTAAAAATCTAACTCATGTGTACAAGGTTATGAAAAGAAGCGAAATAAAGAAGCGACCATTATCACCAGCCGTATTGGATGGATTAGAACCTGAAGAAAAAGAATATCGGGAGTTAGATGCTAACGGCTTATATTTTCGGGTACAGCCAAGCGGTAAAAAATCATGGTTGTTTAGATATAAAAAAGAAAATGGTAAGTGGTCATGGTTGAGCATTGGCTCATATCCAGCGATGAAAGCAGTTGTTGCTAGAAAAAAGGCAGCAGAATTTCAGGAAAATATCTATGCTGGGGTGCAGCTTGAAACCAAGCAGAAGATTAAACAAAACAAGATTGAACAGGAAAATTTACTATTCAGTGTTTTGATGAATGACTGGCTTGCAACCAAGAACGGTAACTGGGATGCAGTCACCTATGACAAAGCGGTGAAGTCAATCAATAGGCACATTATTCCAGCGTTTGGAGAGCGCAACTATTTAGAAATAGCACCGCATGAATGGTTAGATTTTTTTAGAGGTTTGCAGGAAGATTTAGGCATTTATACACAGGTTGAAAAATTACGCTCATATTGTAGAAGCGCATACAACCTTGCCAAGTTTAAAAACAAGATCGAATCTAATCCGCTTGATGGTATGACAGAGTTTTTAAACAAGGGCGACAGGGGCAATATGAAATATGTTGAACTTGATCAAGTGGGCAGATTAATAAAAGCAATTAGGCAGCATCCATCAAGACCAGTGGCAATAGGTTTAGAGTTGTTGGCGTTATTATTCCCTAGACCCTCAGAACTTCGGGAAGCCGTTTGGGATGATTTTAATTTAGATCAAGCCGAGTGGATTAAGCCAGCAGAGAAAACAAAAACAGGTATTGTTCACGCTGTACCATTGCCACAACAGGCGGTTGAATTGCTTAGAGAGCTACACACCTATAAAACAGAATCGGAGTATTTATTCCCTAGCCGTGACAGTTTAGAAAAGCCCATAAGCAATATGACATTTAATGTTGCGTTAAATCGCTTGGGCTATCAAGGGCGACAGAATCCGCATGGTTTTAGACATATTGCCAGCACCGCATTAAATAATAAATTTAGTGACAAGTCGCAGGTCATAGAAGCGTGCTTAGGTCACATCAAAAAGGGCGTAAAGGGTAAATATGATAAAGCACAGCACTTTGATGAGCGCATCGAGATCATGCAGTGGTGGGCAGATGAATTAGATCGGATGGTGGGAGAAAAATAATGAAAATACCGTATCCAATTAAGAATTATCTTATTGATGAACAGTACGATTTTAGTGAGAGCTTGGAGCGTTGGCGGTGGGAGTTCATAAGACGCAACCCTGAGTATCAAGCATTTTATGAAAAGCATAAAAACTACTCACACCCTAGAGAGTGGTCAGATGTATGGAAATTTGGCTTGAGAGGATTGCCTGACCCAAAAAATGATATGGGGCTTGCTTTTATTTCAACTCAAATAGGGTTTATTGAACTGCCTAGCTATAGGAGATATGCAGAAGACAAAAAAAGAGATTGGTATACAGATGAAAGATATTTACATGGATTACTAAGGTCACTCACAGAATTTCAATCAAAGCACATGCAACTGGCTGTGATAGATTTATCTATACCTATTGACTTGCAGATAAAAAAATTAAAAGAAGATATAAAGTTCAGAGGGGAATATGACGAAATAAATATGGTCATAAAAAATTATAGATTTAGTGATTGGAAAGAATATTTGAAAATATTGGATGCGAAATATAGCGGACTTGATGAATCTCAAATAGCAGAACAACTCTACCCAGAAGTTGAAAATATTTATCCTGATTACTCTGGAAAAAAAAGAATTATCAAGGCATTACAGCGTTCAGAGTATCTCATTAATAACTTTGCTACTGGTGGCAATGAAATGAATCGCCAACTTTAAGGAAAAATTACAGCCGAAAGATTTTTCCTATTTTTCTATGTAGCCATGTAGATAATTAAGTACATCCCAAGTAAATGCAAAAGGATGTATTTAATGTTAAAGCGATTCAATGAAGTATGCGACCTCTTAAGCCTCAGTCGTGATGGCTTGCGTAAAGTTCAACTCAAAGACCCCACCTTTCCAAAACCAATAAAGCTAGGCAACAGCAAACAAGCTCCAGTGTTCTTCGATATTAAAGAGCTAGAGCAATGGCTGGAGAAGAAAAAAGCAGAGCGTACTGGGGAGCTTAAAGCATGAACAACACTCAATTAAAACAAGTCCTGGCACACCTCAAGCAAGGCAAAACCCTTTCACAAGCTGAAGCTATCTACCTCTTTAATTGCTACCGCCTGAGCGCAATTATTCAGCGTTTACGAAATGCAGGTTATGACATTGTTACCCATAACGAGCGCAATAAGTCAGGCATTGGTAGACATGCACGTTATGAGCTTGTTAAAGAGGTGTAAGCATGAAAAACAAGTTATTCAATATTGCTAACATGCTCAAGTACGGTTATATTAATCGGGCTTTGAGCAAAATCTCAAAGTTAGCTTTAGCAGGCTATAATTCAAAAGGCGCACAGTCCTTAAAGGACTTTTTTTGTGCGTATTCTCTCTATGCGTCTGCGTATCTCTATGCAGGCTTTGGGGGGTGGACACCTTCGGGTGTGCTGGTTTCCTTTTGTGCCAGTCTGCTAACCAACCCTCAGAGCTTGCACCAATCATTTAGCAGTGAAGTGCAAGCTCCAAAACTTACAAAAGGAGCGCATTCTCATGCCTAATCAAAATCAAAAAACCGTTTCACTTGTTCATTATCTTGCTGATGTTTCAGATGCCTACTCACTTGCTGAAAGTGATATGCACTGGATGAGTGCAGCCATTTCTCATATTCGCAAAGAAGTCAGAAAACTAAATGAGTTAGCTAAAAGTGGCAAAGAGGTCACACAGTATCATTTTGGCGAATTGATGCAGCATATAGAGATGTATGAATATCTTGCTGAGAACAGACATAGCCAACATGCAGAACTAGCAGAGAGTTACACCGCCAAGTATGAAGCGGCTAAAGGGGGTGAAGTATGAACGCAAAAATCACTCTTAACGCTCCCTTAGCAGTTAGCACCGATCCAGTGACAGGCAATACAACCGAATATCATTCGATTGAAGATTTTGCGACAGGTTGTATTGATGAGCGCAATCTCAAAGTTAAGCCTGAGAGCTATATTTGTTCTAAATTGCCTAGTTATAACTGTGAAGAATGCACAGCACTGCCTTATGTGAATCGTGAGCAATTGGACAAAATTGTAGGCTATGCAATCACAGGCATTGCCAAAAAATACGACACAGAGCAGACACCGCACAAAGAAATTGATTCTCAGAAAGTATCATTTTTGATTGGTGAAGCTGGAGTATTCGCAAGCAACACAAATAATAAATATATGTCGTATGTTCTAGGTACAGACAATATAGATTTATTTGTGAAACTTGCGAAGGCTGGCGAATCGGTTGTACTTCATAACGATATTGATGAAGCGTATCAGATTATAAACAACGGTATGCCTGAATCTGTTTTTAGATTGATTGCAGGCAAGTCCGCACCTCAACACAATTCTGATTTATTTGTTCAATTGGATGACAGTTTTAAAGAACTTACTAAAGCAGGTATTAAAAAACTGTTTTTAGAAAAAGTTAATCAATTGAAGCAATCAATAGATCAGGATTTATTTGAACAGCCACAGGCGCATGAGTGGGAAGAACCACAACCTTTACACGTTGCGAGCCAATATGTTGAGGGTGAATATCCTATTCATGCTTTCCCCGATGTTATTGCAAAAGCCATTAAGAAATCCGCTCATTTTCACAATGTACCGTTAGCAGTAGCGGCACAAACTTATTTAGGTGAGCAAGCATATATAGCGCAAAGACACATCAAAGCACCCAGCGACAAGTCAGAAAAAGGGCAGCCATGCAGCCTATTCATGCTTACTATTTTTCCATCGGGAGAGGGCAAAGACGTTTGCAAGAGTGATGCTTCAAAAATCAGCGAGAAAATCGAATCTGAAAATATGCAGCAGTTTCGTGCAGATTATAACAGCTGGAGTAAAAAGAAATCAGATGAGCGTGGTGACGCTCCAGTGAACCCGATGTCGAGATTCAAGAAAACCACGACACAAGCCATTATTAGAATGATGGCAGACGGAGCTGGCAACAGTTATATATGGGCAACTGGCGAGGGTGGCTATCTCTTTAGTGGCTACTCATTAAAAAGCGACACTGTAGGCGAATCAATTAGCGTTTTAAATGACCTAGTTGATACTGGCAAGGGAAATGCACTTTTAAGAAATGCGGAAGATAGCCATTATTTTGAGAACAAATATTTTTCCCTAGATATTGCTGTGCAGGATGTTGTTGCAAGACCCGCCCTAACCAACTCTCTACTACGTGAGCAAGGTTTTTTGGCTAGAGTTTTATTTGCAGCACCTACGCCACTCCAGCACCGTGAAGTGACATTAGAGCAGCAGAGCATCAAACCATACGATGATGAGGATTTAAAAGCGTACTGGAAGTTCTGCGAGAAGATGCTGACCACTCCGTATTTTGGCAATAAACTTTTTGTTGGTGACGATGGCAGAGTGATAATTACAAAATGCCAAGATGCTGAGAGGTTACACATTCAGTATCAGAACCATATCGGGCAGGAAGTTGGCAAGGGTGGAAAGTATGAATTTATCAGAGCTTATGCTTTACGCACTAATCAGTATGTTTTGAGAGTTGCTGCAATTTTAGCGTATTGCTCAGAGGTTGATTATATTGACGCTCGTATCATGCAAAACGCTATAGACCTTTGCAAATACTCTTTAGATGAGTGGCTGCGCTACTACGGCAAGGCGGAAAAGTCAGACAGCGAACTGATGCTGGAATGGTTGAAAAAGCAAGATTCATCAAAGATATTGAAATCAGCCATTTCAACTACTGTTTATCCAAAGCACCTACGCAGTAAAAATAACCGTGATGCTGCGCTCAACCACTTAATTGATGCTGAGCATATCCATATCGAGCAAATCGGGAAAAAGGAATATGTGGTTTTAAATCCTCTTTTCTCAAAAGTGGGCTAAAAGGGCTAAAATGCCTGAAACCCTTATACAGTAACACTTTCACTCTAGCCAACCCAAAGGCTAAGAAAGGCTAAAAGGGCTAAAATGATGCTAACAGATGTTGAATCTTAGCCTTTTTAGCCAACTTTAGCCAAGCCATAGGCTAAGGCGAAAGCTATACATGGCAAGGCTTACAGCGACTTTAGCCAAAATAGCCCGATTCTCAGACTAAGAAAATAGCAACAACAGATTGCTCAAGTGTATAGACCTAAAAAAGCTCCCGAAATAGGGAGCTAATTTAGCGAAAAAAATCACCATAAAGTGCAACTCAATGTTGATTAGATATTGAGTAAAAGTCAAGCAATAGAGGTGCTGGCAATGATGGTACAACCTGAAATTATAGAAACAGTTTTACAGGAAAATGGAATCAATAGAGCGCAGGCAAAATCAATTGTAGAACAGGTAAAAAAAGCTGCTTTGGAGAGAGAAGCTGACTTAAGTCACTACCTCAATAGACTGTATGTTGCTGCAATTGAGAAAGGTATTAAGCCATGTGCAAACGGAACATTATCAGAACAACAAGCAGTTCAAATATTAAATAAATCAAAATCCTTTTTTCGGGTGGCAAGGAATCAAAAACGACTCACCCCAAGATGTGTGCAGATCGGAATTGAGTACAGATACACATTGAGGGATTTAGCTGAATATTTGGCTAAGCGTGATAGTTATAAGCCGTTATAAAGACAAAACACAGAATAATAATTAATGCTTATATTTTGCTCATATTACCTACTTAATGTGAGCTTTTTTATGACAACTCTAGCTAAAAAATTATTTGTGCAGCGTCAAGCTGAATTGAACCCACACCAGCATATTTCAAAACATGCGATTGATCTATTCGGGGAGAATAGTGCAGTAGCTAAACTGATGGTGCAAAAGGACTTCACTAGCCCATCACAGGAAGATTATGCAGCAATCGCAGCCAGTCAGCAGTTTGTAAATCTGATTAAAGAAAAATCTCTCATTGGTCAGATTGAAGCGATTGGCAAACATTTAGCCATGCCACTAAACAAGCCCCTTTCAAGTTTTGACCTTTCAGCATGTGAAGTTGTAACACAGGCGCAGCCTACTGCGATTTTGTCTGAAACGTCAGAAATTGGCTTCACTTTGGATTTTAAAAAAATTGGCGGTTATGCGATTTTCCCTGATCGTTATTTAAGCCGTGATTACTATGCACAAGTAGAGCCATTAATTAATACAGCATTGCAGAATAGTTATATCGCAGGCGAAAACGCAGACTTCATTGACATGCTAACTACTGATGCCACTGTGACCACTGCAACAGGTTCAACAATGCCAACACTACTGGCAGACATTACAAATGCACTGGCTTCAATTGATGACCCACAGGACGCAGTGATTTTAATTAACCCATTCACCGCACTGGAGATAGCTAACACGCTGGAGCTTGATAGCTTAGGTGTGAATGGTGGCTCGCTTCGTGGCATCACAGTTATTACAAATAAATCCGTACCACAAAATCAGAAGATTGTATTTGACCTCACAAAATTGGTTTTGGCTGCTGATCCAAGTGTAGAAATTAAATTGACCAATGAAGCCAATGTGTACGACAGCACAGGTACAACAGTTGCACTATTCCAGCAGAATAAGATTGCCGTAAAAATCATGGGTGTAAATGGTTACGCATTCAAAACAGGCTACACAGCGACCATCATTGAAACCGAAGTGGGTGCGTAATTATGAATAAGATATTCCAAAATGTGAGTATTAAAGCTGCCAGTGATGGGCAGCGCATCATTACTGCGATTGCCAATAGTGGTGCTTTAGACCGCACAAATGAAATCGTAAGTGTTCAAGGAATTGAGTATGACGAAAAGAATCTGCCACCGCTTTTATGGCAGCACCAGCATGACAAAATACTTGGTCGCATTTTGAGCCTAAAAAAAACTCAGAAAGGTTTGGAGATGACAGCCCAAATCGCCAAGTATGAAACACCATCTGATTTACAGCAATTGACTGACTCGGTTTGGGAGTCGGTAAAAATGGGCGTGATTAAATCATGCAGCATTGGCTTTAGACCACTGGACTATGACAGATCGCAAGGCACAACAGTTTGGCTGAAAAGTGAATTGCTAGAAGTATCACTGGTAAGTGTGCCAGCAGAATCGGGTGCAAAAATTACAAGTCATAAGGCTGCAAAACAGAGAAGCACAGGTGCAGTAAATTTATCAGGCGTACCGCATACAGTGGTGAATTTGTCAGATATTCCATCACAATCCATAGCTTCAGCACTAACCGCAAATGAGAAGTTATTAGGTGCAAAGCTCGCCTATATGGACACAGCGAACCGCAAGAGCTTATTAGAGCCATTCATTAATGAGTTCGGTGCTGAACGTGCCGACATGGTTAAAGTCTTTGCCGATAGCCTTAGAGGTGAATTATGAGTGTGACTTATAGAACAAGAATGATGGGGCTGATGCCTAACAATAAATACAGGTACTCACCTCAGTGTGTGCAAGTCTATGTTCATGCTGGTAGAAGAATGACAGCAAGGGAGATTGACTTCATCTCAAGTGTTCAGTGTTTACCTTTGGAGAGCATTGCAATTCTAATGCTGAAACATGAGGACAATTTTGAAGCACTGGAATTAGTCCGCATCGGGATGTTGTTTCATGGGCAGAAAGATGACTTTGATGGTTATCTCAAGAAGAACTCAAAAGACCCAAGAGTTAAGAAAGCTCAGGTTATTTGGAACGGTGTGAAGAATAACGGTAAAGGAATATTTGGAGCTTAACTTCACTCTATATGTAAGTGGGGGGTGCTAATTGCTAAAAGTGATTCAATAGCAAAGACCACCCCCACAATCTTATTTTATAGCAACCTTTAAAAAATGAGGTGAAATGTAGATGGCAAAGACCAGTAGCGTTACTTCAAAAATATTGAAGAAATCAGAAATTAAAGTGCCAGCACCTTTGAAGATTACTAAAGAGCAGAAACCATTTTGGGATAGCATTGTGGAAGCCAAAGCACCCGACCTATGGACCACAGCCGATTTAATCCATGCAGTAACATTAGCAAAGACCATGCAGCAGATAGACCGACTGCAAAGGGAAATTGAAGCAGAGGGCGAAGTCTTTACCAATACGCATGGCAACCCAACATTAAACCCCAAGCTGTCACTACTGGACACAGCAATAAAACGTAGCGTTTCTATGTGCAGGCTTTTACAGATTCATTGCATTGCTACCGTGCAGAGTGGGCAGAATGCTGCAAAGAACACAGCGCACAGGAAAGCACAGAAAGCAGTAGAACAGACAGAGGATAGCGATTTATTGGCTAGACCATCTTAAATTACTGATGTATTACCAGTGATAACTGTTAAGGGGGGGCAAGTTGAAAGCTAAATAAAGCCTTTTTTTCTAGACCCCGCCCAATCGCACGCATAAAAAAAATTCTGTTTTTAGGAAAAAGTTACGGTTTGAAATGAGAATTTTTACATATAAAAAGGCAATTTTTATTGAGGGAATCTTGCAAGGTTTGCCGCCTAATGAGAGCGCAAAACGTGCTGGATATAAATACCCAAGACAAACAGCCTACCGATTAATGCAGGATGAACAGATAATCTTTTACTTGAGAAAGAAAGGTTATGCTGGAGAGCTAAAAGCAGAAAGCAAACCCCATGCTAAAGGGTTTGTTGATATTAAATACATTATGCAAAATGAAGATAATCCATTAGAGCTTTTATTGTTTTATATGAATTGCGAGGAAATACATATAACCCAGCAAGTTAAAATTGCTGCGTTTTTAATGCCGTACTTCTATGCTAGAAAACCGCCAAAACCCTCAACTGCGGGCACATAAAAGAGAAATGAGCCAATATTATCGGTTTAGTTTGATTTACTTTTCATGTACACAGGCTTGTACATTGTAGTTTATATGAAAATATACTTTAATTTATTCAATGGTTTATGTTGTAGTTGGGTATTGGATATGCCTACCATATATATCAAAGGTTTGCAAGGAATTTCATGTACTTGCAAGCCTTTTTTTATTGCCTTTAGCTTGTTGCATATGTTGCCAAAGTTGCTATTTAGATACACTTAAAACTTAATTTGTGTCAGGATTTGTGTCAGAAAGATCAGTATAAAAGCATCACCTCCGTATCAACCGCTCCCAACAGCCAGGAGTATTGAACTCCCCAGTGACCTAACAATATCCCTAATTCTTGGAATATTCGTATTATTTTAAAAGTGAGAATCCAAGTTCTTCATCAACATGGCAACACCCTCAACATCCAACAAAACAACCAGCAGCTCAGCACCCATGGAACAGCTTTAATATCGGCGAAGATGCCGCAGTTAACTTCATCCAGCCGAATAAAAGTACAGTCGACCTTTTGAGTTGGAACTACAGAAGAGGAAAGAGGAGTCTATATCACAGTCATCTCAAGAAATTGCTCTTGAAGTACAAGTTAACCCTGAATATTAAAGTCAAAAATGTATCAAAGCAGAAAATTTCTATGGAGCAGCTACCAAATACATGCTTAGATTGCGACATTTAATCAAGTCTGAATTGGCAGAGGGTGGCTCTATTTTTTTAATCTTTGTGCAATACAGCTTCATAATAGTGCAACTGCATTTAAATTGAATCAAAACTTACCATTCAGCCTTATATTTAGTGTGATAAAACCTTAAAAACGTAATACTAAATTGGCATGCCATTTGCTTTTCTTAAGCCTAATAAAGTGATCTAGGGTTCCGATACATGAAAACTCATGTGTGTCTGAGACCGAGAGTTCACGGCTTAAGTTTCAAACTCAAGCTACACGGAGGGATAAAAGCCCGGGAGGTAATCCGTAACGATTGGGGGAGATGCATATGAGCATAACAACTTATCATGAAGATCAGGTTTTGTGGACTGAACGCTTACCGGGTGGACATCACTGGTCAGCACGCATTCAGCGTGGCGCCGTATTACAACTAAAATCCTTAGGCAAACATGCCAATGTCGCACTGTACTGTGTCAATGCTGAGGACAAACTCGAACGTTATAACATGCCAGATAGTCTCAAGGCACAACATACTGCATTTTTAAGTACAGGCAATATTTTGGCTTCTGACCTAGGTCGCGCCATGATCTCGATTGTCAAAGATGATCACGGTTGGAACGATGCTTTTTGTGCGCCAAGTACTGCACAACAAATTGAACAGCAATTTGGCTCTAAAACTTTTCAAGATTCGCGTAATGACATGTTTCGCAATGGCAAAGATAGTTTGCTTTTAGAGATGACCAAATTCGGTTTATCGGCGACAGACCTGAGCAGTACTTTAAATCTGTTTTCTAAAGTTCAACCCGATGATAACGGTAATTTATCTTACGTCGCTTCTGACAATACCGATCAAGTACTTGAACTACGCTTTGAAATGGACTGTTTAGTGTTCCTATCGTCTGCACCACATGCTTTGGATAACAGCACAGAATATGCCTCAGCGGATACTCAACTTTCCCTGTTTAAGGCTTTGCCTTTAGGCGACAGCGATGTTTGCCGTGATTCATGCCCGCAAAATCAGCGTGCTTTTCAAAACAATAATCGTTACTACGCTTTAAGTGCTTAAGGGGAATAGATCATGACTGCATTAGCCAATTTAAAACAAAAGTTAGAAAAATCAGTATTGAGTGAAATCTGTCCTGCTGGTGACGCGTGGATGTGTGAAGTAAAAAAAGGGCAGTATTTCCGTATTGTTGACCTAGAAGGTAATCAAGCTGTAGACACGCTATTTATCTCAGCTTCAAATCCTGAAGAGCGTTATAGCGCAACCGATACTTTAGCGATTAATCAGCAAATTTATTTAGAAAAAGGCACAACGCTATACACCAACTGTGGCAATAAAATTGCCACCATCCACGATGATAACTGCGGTCGCCACGACACTTTGGGTGGTGCATGTTCATGTGAAAGCAACACCGTTCGTTATGCGCATGACAAATATCCTATGCACAGTTGCCGTAACAATTTCATGATTGCACTGTCGCAACACCCAATTGCCAAAAAGCATGGGCTGAATGTGCGTCATATTGGGCCAAACATTAACTTCTTTATGAATGTGCCTGTTACCAGTGAAGGGCATCTTAAATTTGATGATGGCATTTCTGCACCGGGTAAATATGTCGAAGTGAAAGCAGAGATGGATTTGATTGTGCTGATCTCCAACTGCCCACAGCTCAACAATCCATGTAATGCCTATAACCCCACCCAAATTCAATTGATTATCCGTGAAGGCGAGGAAGCAAAAAATGTTTAATAAAGTTCTGATCGCCAACCGTGGTGCCATTGCCTGTCGTGTGATTCGTAGCCTGAAAAAGTTGGGCATCCAATCTGTTGCAGTCTATTCCGAGGCAGACCGTGATTCATTGCATGTGACCTTAGCGGACGAAGCAGTGTATATCGGCGAAGCACCCGCCAGCCAAAGCTATTTAAATGTCGAAAAAATTCTGGAAGTCGCGAAACAAACTGGTGCGCAAGCGATTCATCCTGGTTATGGCTTCTTGTCTGAAAATGCTGAATTTTGTGATTTGTGTGAATCACAAGGTATTGCCTTTATTGGTCCGAACTCAGCACAAATGCGTGCCTTTGGTTTGAAACATACCGCGCGTGAACTTGCCATTCAAGCGAATGTACCTTTACTGCCGGGTAGTCAGTTATTGGCAGATGAGGCTGAAGCATTGTTAGAAGCAGAACGTATTGGCTATCCAGTGATGTTAAAAAGTACTGCCGGTGGTGGCGGGATTGGCATGCGTCTGGTTTGGAATGAAGCTGAACTGAAAGATGCCTATGCAACGGTTTCCTATTTAGCCCAAGCCAACTTTAAAGATGCGGGTTTGTATCTTGAGAAATTTGTCCAAAATGCCCGACATATCGAAGTGCAAATTTTCGGTGATGGTCAAGGTCAGGTAATTGCACTCGGTGAGCGTGATTGTTCGGTGCAACGTCGTAACCAGAAAGTGATTGAGGAAACGCCTGCACCACACATCAACGATGAACAGCGTGCCTATATCCAAAATGTCGCGATTCAACTGATGAAGTCAGTGAACTACCGTTCTGCGGGTACAGTTGAATTTGTGATGGACACCGACACACAAGAATTCTACTTCCTTGAAGTTAACACCCGTTTACAAGTAGAACATGGCGTGACCGAACAAGTCTTTGGTGTTGATTTAGTCGAATGGATGGTGACCCTTGCCAGCGGTGACTGGACGGCACCAACTGAGAAACTTGAATCTAAAGGTCATTCGATTCAAGTGCGTTTATACGCCGAAGACCCAATCAAAAACTTCCAGCCAAGTGCAGGGCTTTTGACCCATGTTGAGTTTGATGCCAATGCGCGTAATGAAACTTGGGTAGAAACAGGTTCAAACGTTTCATCGTTCTATGACCCGATGATTGCCAAAATCATTGTGACCTTTGATGATCGTGAGTCCGCGATTCAAGCCATGACCGAAACTTTGGCCAAAACTTCAGTTGCAGGGATTGAAACAAATCTTGAATATCTACAAAACATTATCGACTGTGATGTATTTAAAGCAGGCACACAAACCACACGTTTCTTAAATACATTTGAGTGGAAAACCCAAAAAATTGAAGTCCTACAAGCTGGTATTCAAACCGCTGTGCAAGATGTCACAGGGCGTTTGGGCTATTGGGATGTTGGTGTACCACCTTCTGGTGCGATTGATCCACTATCTTTAAATGTGGCAAACCAACTGCTTGGCAATGCCTATAACACCGCAGGGTTGGAATGTACCTTGCAGGGTCCTACCTTAAAATTCCATTGCGATAGCCAGATTGTATTGGCAGGTGGTGATATGCCATCGACTTTGGATGGTGTGACTGTGCCAATGTGGCAAACCGTGAATGTGCGTAAAGGTCAAATTTTAAAATGTGGGAAAATCACCTCAGGTTGCCGTACTTATATCGGCATTAAAGGCGGTTTGAATGTGCCTGATTACTTAGGCTCACAAGCGACTTTTACCCTTGGTCAATTTGGCGGTCATGCAGGACGTAACTTATTAATTGGCGATATGCTTCCAATCACAGCATTTACATCGGATGACATCAATGCACTAGCGCCTGAACAGATCCCAACATTCAGCCATGAATGGGAAATTGCCGTGATGTATGGTCCACATGGTGCACCTGATTTCTTTACCAAAAATGATATTGATACTTTCTTTGCCAATACCTTTGAGATTCACTTTAACTCCAGCCGTACCGGTATCCGTTTAATTGGTCCAAAACCTGAATGGGCACGTGAGGATGGGGGTGAAGCGGGTCTGCATCCATCCAATATTCATGACAATGCTTATGCGATTGGTGCCATCGACTTTACAGGCGATATGCCGATTATCTTGGGTCCAGATGGCCCAAGCCTAGGCGGTTTCGTGTGTCCAGCGGTAGTGATCAATTCTGAGCTTTGGAAATTGGGTCAACTCAAAGCGGGTGACAAAGTCAAGTTTGTCCCTGTGAGTTATCACCAAGCCAAACTTTTAAATGAAAAATATCATGCGCAGCTAGAAGCGACCGATACGCAAGCGGCGACATTTGATGAATCGTTCTATCCTGAACTTTCTACGCTGAACAATGCCGTACTCGATACCTTAGCAGGTCTAAACGGTGCGCCTGATGTGGTCTATCGTCCTGCTGGTAATAACTATATGTTGGTGGAATATGGTGAGCTGGTTTTAGACCTGAACTTACGTTTCCGTATTCATGCCTTGATGCAATGGGTTCAACAGCAAAATATTGAGGGCATTATCGACCTGACGCCGGGTATTCGTTCACTGCAAATTCATTTTGATTCGATCAAGCTTGATCAACTTGATTTACTCCGTTTGCTGCAAGTGGCTGAAGCAGAACTGCCTGATGTGACCGAGATGCAAGTACCATCTCGTACTGTGTATTTGCCGCTGGCTTGGGAGGATTCACAAACGCAACTCGCAACTGAACGCTATATGCAAACCGTGCGCCCAGATGCGCCGTGGTGTCCAGATAATATCGAATTTATCCGTCGTATTAATGGCTTAAAAGACAAACAAGCCGTTAAAGATGTGGTCTATGACGCCCGTTACTTGGTTATGGGTTTGGGGGATGTGTACTTGGGTGCGCCTGTGGCGACCCCGCTTGATCCACGTCAGCGTTTAGTCACCACCAAATATAACCCTGCACGGACGTGGACGCCTGAAAATGCCGTGGGTATCGGTGGAGCCTATATGTGTGTTTACGGTATGGAAGGTCCGGGTGGTTATCAGTTTGTGGGTCGTACCACACAAATGTGGTCACGCTACCGTAAAAATGCTGACTTTGAACAAGGTAAACCGTGGTTACTGCGCTTCTTTGACCAAATTAAGTTTTATGAAGTATCTGAAGCTGAACTGATGCAAATGCGTGAGGACTTCAAAGCAGGTCGTTTAAAATTGCGTATTGAAGAAGGTGTATTGAACTTAAAAGAATACAATGACTTTTTAACTGAAAATCAAGAATCCATTTCAGCATTCAAGTCTGTACAGCAATCCAACTTTGATGCAGAGCGCCGTCGCTGGCATGAAGCTGGTCTTGCGGAATATGTGTCTGAAAGTTTAGATGCTGTGGATGATGGTGAAGGGGTTGAAATTCCTGATGGTGGCTGTGCGGTTGAATCGCATATGCCGGGTTCAATTTGGAAAATTGAATGTCAGTCGGGCGATATTGTGGAAGAAGGTGCAACGCTTGCAGTGATTGAAGCGATGAAGATCGAAATTCCAATTATTGCGCCTGAGCGTATGAAGGTCGAAGCCATTACTATTGAAAAAGGACAAACGGTGAAAACGGGGCAGGTGTTGTTTACGTTGGCGCCTGTGGCTTTGATTACGATAAGAGGTATTTGAACAAATAGTGTAAGAGTGCTAGACTATTTCTAACATAGCCGCCACGCTTAGTTCTTCTTTGGAAGTCCGCGCAACCTTGGCGGTTTTTCATGCCTGAATTTTAGTGATTTATGTTAAAACCTTATAATAAGAAGTAATGCCAGTCAGTTAAGAAATTGACTGGCATTTTCTTGGATATTTTTGTGCTTTAATTTTCACTACTCGCGGACA
>NZ_JAAZQY010000026.1:0-35350 GCF_012371315.1 Acinetobacter sp. A1 | reverse complement strand
ATTATTGAATTCGGTGACCGCTTAAGCAATCACCTTTAATTTACGAAAAGCAATTACACAAAATTATTTACAGGCTCTAGATCAGCTTCATTTCTCAATATTTTAGATTCCTCTACTCCATGAGCACGAGCCAATGCAATACTGGACTCTACGATTGAAATATTAGTATTTAAGTCAAAAGCTTTACTTCTTAAATCAGCAATTTTTTCAAATTCAGTATTAATTTTATTTACGACATTTATATAAACTTCATCTACCGTAGCTAGAAAAAGTTGCATAGAAACTTCCATTTGTTGTGCAAGCTTTTTATCTTCACCTAATAAAATTTCACATACAAACTTTCCTGCGATTGAACCAATAACAGCACCTAAAACAGGTATAGGGATAAATGTTTGTCCTGCTAGCGCAGCAAGACCAACACCTGCACTATCTGCACAGACAAAAATTGAATTCATCTGAAATTCTTCAAAAGTTAATTTCCCTTGGTAAAAGTCATTTACCAATGAGCTTACCCCTTTAGATGCAGTAACGAATGCACCAGCTAAGGGGGCAGCTAACCCTGCACAATTAGTCAAACCATAAACTGCAGCACCAGTCACACCACCTAAGGCGGATGCTTTAGCTGTATTTAATCCAACTTCCTTCCAATCTTCTTTAGTAAGCTCACCCTTAAATAAATTTTTTCCTTCATTTTTATATTTAAGATATAAAGAGGAACTTAAGGAAATAGCACCACCGACAGCTGCAGCAGCTCCCGCTGCTTTTAGCCCTTCTGTTAAAGTAGCTTGATGTTTATCATGAATAATATCCTTCATTTTTTCATTTTGTTGTTCGAGGTCAGTACTGTGCTTATTTAATGTTTCATGCACTTGACCTTGTTGAACTTCAGCATAATCAGATACCCCAGGACGAACTACCTCATTAAATGGCTGTCCAGACTTGGTTTGGATTTCTTCAATTTTTGCTTGAACAGAATTGATCGTCTTTTGACTTAAACTTTCAATGGATTCACCACGATGAATTTTAGAAATCAATTCATAATGATCTTTTGGAATATGATAATAGGATCCGTCACGACCGAAATTTTCATATTTGTCCATATGTTTAAGCACATGATCAAGATTGTTACCCAAACCGTTAATAAATTTTGATTGAACCTGAACTCCATCAATCAAATAATCTTCAGGTGCAGTCCGTCCTACTCCTTCAAAGGTGGCTCTAACAGTATCACCTGCAAGAGCATCTCTTGCATTACGAATACCTACTTCAACATGTTCAGCAATTTCTCCATGTTTAGTAAGGTCGCTACCTAAAATATTTTCAGGTGTACCAATAAATTCTCGGACTTTATCGACGTGCTTCATTGAATTAATAAAGCATTGATCCTGCAGATTAAGTTGTGAAATTTCATCTTGCAGTCTAGCAACATTAATGCCATCGATTATGGCACTAGAAATCTGGTCTTGTACTGAAGTTGTTTGCATTAATATTGCCTGATTATTAAATAAAATTAGAGTTCAACTTTCTTTTTCATAAGTAGACATAAGCTCTCTACATGATTCTTCAATGAAATCATAAGTGCTTTTTGGCCATCATCTAATTGATTATAATTAAGTGTAGTAAGTGTTGAATCTAGTGTTCTTAATTGGTATTGCATCCCCATAATATGCTTCTGTGTTTCTTCCGCAAGTTTTTCCACTTCTAAAGAGGCTGCTTTAAATTGTCTATTTAGAACTTCAATTTCCTTTCTTTTTTCATCAGCTTCTTTAGCGATTTTCTCATTTCTACTGCGCGCAAAAAGTGCACTTCCGACCAATGCTGTACCGCCAATGGCCCAGCCTACTGGTCCTGCAAGTGCCAATAAAGCATTACCTGCAGCCATACCACCACCACCTGCAGCAAGGGCTCCTCCACCTAACCAAGCTAATGCTGCATTAGTAGCTGCTGCACCACCTAAAGCAGAAATGGCAGTACCTGTAGATGCTGTACCAAAAGTAGTTGCAATTGCCATAGCTGCAGTTGGGGCGAAAGCTGCAACACCAGCCCCAGCAGCTACTCCAGCTCCGGCAGTACTGCCTGCTTGTATATCAATTTGACGTGCATTTTCCTTAATTTGATCGAGAATATCATTAAATACTTTAAATTCAGCTTTATATTCACTAAACGTTTTATCGAATTCTTTGGGTTTGTTGGCGATACCACTAAAAAGGGCTTCGATTCTAGTAATAATGTTATGAGCATCATTTTTACGAAGATTCATTAATTTTTCAGATTTTTTACCAACTTCTATACCTAGTTTTTCGTAGGTATTTTTAGCATTTTCAAATTTTTCGATTGCATTCTTTTTTAAATCCCCATTTAACATTTTGCACCCTCTAGCATTTATATTGTGATTTAATGTTTTTAAGTCACTAATATATATAAATTAAGTATCCTTGAATATACTGTTATAAAGACATAATAAATCTTAATAATAAGTTGTGAACCGTATCAGGTTTTTCGGAGACCAACTTTCTTGAGATGAGCATTGCTTCGCAAGACGTAGCGAAGCGTAGTGTCCCGATGACAAAACCAAAATATACCCCTGAAATCAGAGAAAGAGCGGTTCAATTATTGATTGACTACCAAGACGGTATCTCAGGTCAGTGACTTTACGTATATTCAAACCAATTCAGGTTGGGTCTACACCGCCTTTATTATTGATGTGTTCTCACGAGCAATTGTTGGATGGAAAGTATCAACACGTATGAATACAGACATGGTGCTCGATGCACTTGAGCAAGCATTGTATGATCGAGGCTTGCCAAAGAACGTGATTCATCATTCCGACAGAGGTGTGCAATATCTTTCCATTCGTTATACCAATCGTTTAGAAGCAGCAAATTTACGAGCATCAGTCGGTACAACTGGTGATTCATATGATAATGCTCTGGCTGAAACGGTGAATGGCTTATACAAAACAGAGGTGATTGAATATTTAAAAGCAGATTGGCAAGGTTTAACGGATGTACAACTTGCGTCATTAAACTGGGTAGACTGTGAACCGTACCGAGTTTGTCGGAGAATTTTTATTTAAGTATTTTATTCATAGAAACAATGCTAAAACTTTTGACCCCATTTGGTTTAAAATTAACTGTTGTGAAGAAATGATCACTTTCTATCAGGATATTTTCGATCTCAATGAACTGTTTAACTTCTCGAATTTGATTGTCTTTATTCACAATATTCCTATTGAGTGAGTCGAATCTGTGCTCAGGTTGAGCAGTTCGGCTACTGTTCTGAAATGACAGCTTTGTCCGTTATAATTGTATAAACATTTTTAGTGTCTGGTAATTATGTCCTCATTGATCAATTTTCTATCTCGCTTTAGTACTGCAACTCTTCAGCGCAGCCAGAGCTATGCTAAACACATTGATAGGAAAACGATTGAGTTCTTTGAGGAAAATGACGATGTCACGATGTATGCCCAAATTGAAGGGACAGATTATTACGATACTGCAATTACCTATAATCTTAAAAAGGACCGTTTAATTGATGACGACTGCACTTGTCCGGTTGGATATAACTGTAAACATGCTGCTGCTTTAGCCAAATTATTTTATCAAGAATATCGAGAAGGATATCTGAAGAGCTATGTTGACTCTCAGTCATCATCTCACACTCAAAAAGATCGGGTTGCAATTAATCAAGCACAACGCTGGTTAAGTGAGTTTAAGCAGTATTTACAACATACCCAGTTAGAGCAGCAAAAGACAACGAGTAATTATTTACTTTATTATTTAGATCAGCCTTTAGGTCTATTCGGGTTAAAACTTGAGGTTCGCAAAGGTAGACGTAATAAAAGTGGGACGATCACAGGTGTCAGTTCTTATACTGAATATGGCAATATTCTAAAAAAACGTCTGTCTTTGCCTGATGGGAAGCGACAATTATTTAATCAAATTTATTATTATGCCAAGCTCAATCAGAATGAGTTTTCTTATGGAAATAGTCTTGATATATCAGGCATTGTCTTAGAGCATTTTAAATCTTTCATTCAGAGTGGTGATGTCTATTGGAAACAAAAAAGTGATGCTCCACTTACATGGTCAGAACAAAGCTATCAGCTTGAATTTTCTTGGCAAAAGAGCATTGAAAAACAGACTGAGCACTTAGATTTTGAGTTGGTCAATGGAAATGTTCGACTCAATTTAAAATCGAATCCACATCTTCAAATTCTTGTAAGTCAGCCACTTTGTTATATCGATATTCACAAGAATACGGTAGGGCAACTCTATAGTGAATATACATCGGATTTACTGTACTACCTTTGGCGGATGCCAGAGATGCCTGCGACGGTTTTGACTGAGTTTGAGCAGCTTACCCATCAATCTACAACGATACATAACTTGCCGAAACCTGGGTTTCTTCAAGAGATTGAAGTCTTACAGGGTAATCCCCAGCCAATTTTACGCTTCGGTGTTTTAGATAAATTTGATTGGAAATGGGAGGAGTCTGTTTGTGCTGAAATTGAATTCTCCTATGCAGGCGGGCGAATTAAAGCAGGTACATCAGGTGACAGTTTCATTGGTGAGCAGCATGACAAAATGGTGCGACAGCTTCGGGACTTAGTTCAGGAACAACAGTCAATCCAGCGTTTACAGCTATTGGTCGAATCACTGAAGTGGGTGAAAGATCTTAGTTATGACCAGCAATTAAAACTGGATAAACAACGTCTCGATTCTATGGTTTTTGCTTTCTATGGAGACTGGATCAAACAGCTGATGCCCATCAATCAAATTGAGTTGATGGGCTGGCAGATAGAGCATCTGGAAAACAGCCCCTTTAACCTGCAATATGTTGAAAATTTAAATATTTCTATCACTGAATCTGAAGGCCAGCAGGACTGGTTCAATATCGGGGCGACGGTTCAAGACAGTGCAGGCAATTCTTATAATTTACTTGATGCGCTCGTAGCTTTGGTGCGAGTAAATCCTGATTTACTTGATCCGCGGACTTTTATTCATCTGCATGACAGTCAAATTTTCACCGTGAAAACTGCAGTTGATCAACCTGATTTGGCGCTATCCGCTAGGGATATTAAGCCGGTATTATTGCATCTGCAGAGCATTTTACAGCAAGAAGAGCGCAGTATTGATCGCTATGATGCGAGTCAATTATTAGAATTGCAGCATAATCTTGGGATGACATGGCAGGTCAGTGATCGCCTGCAGAAATTTGTACATAAATTCAAACAAGGCTATCAGCAACAACTGCCAACACCACAAGGTTTTCAGGGGGAGTTGCGTCTATACCAGCAGCAGGGCTTAGGCTGGTTACAGTTTTTAAGGGAAACCCAGCATGGCGGGATTCTGGCAGATGATATGGGCTTGGGGAAAACAGCACAAACTTTAGCCCATTTACTCATGGAAAAGCAGGCTGGATATTTGCAGGATAGTCCCGCCTTAATTGTTGCACCCACATCGCTGATGCATAACTGGTTCAAAGAAGCGGAGAAATTTACCCCAGAGCTCAAGGTATTGCTGCTACAGGGGCCCGATCGCCATCAGTATTTTGAGCAGATTCCGCACTATGATATTGTGTTAACCACCTATCCGCTTCTGGCGAGAGATGAAGAGCAACTAAAGCAATATGAATATCATCAACTCATTTTGGATGAGGCGCAGAATATCAAAAATCCGCGCGCCAAAGCTGCACAGGTAGTACGGCAATTAACAGCGCGACATCGTCTATGTCTAACCGGTACACCTATGGAAAATCATTTGGGTGAGCTGTGGGCACTATTTTATTTCCTGATGCCAGGATTTTTATATTCACAAGAAATTTTTAATAAAAAGTACCGTCATCCGATTGAAAAGCGCGGTGATGAGCAGTTAAGACAAAAGTTGGTCAACCGGATTAAGCCCTTCATTTTACGTCGCTTGAAAACTGACGTAGCCAAAGAGTTGCCAGAAAAAACCACGATTGAAGTCAATATTGATATGAATGACCAGCAATCCAAGTTATATGAGGCTGTTCGTGCCACGATGCAGGCAAGCATTCAGAAAATTGTGGCAGAAAAAGGCTTTAAACGTAGTCAAATTCAAATTTTAGATGCCTTACTGAAGCTACGTCAGGTGTGCTGCCATCCTAGCTTACTAAAGCTGGATTCAGTGAAAATTGGGCAGGCGCATTCTGCCAAACTTGAACAGTTGATGGATATGGTCGTTCCAATGGTGGAAGAGGGGCGAAAAATTCTTATCTTCTCTCAGTTTACCTCAATGTTGGAACTGATTGAACAACAGTTCCATCACGCAGAAATTGGCTATGTGAAGCTGACTGGAAAGACCAAAAAGCGAGATGAAGTCATTACAGCGTTTCAGTCTGGACAAGTGCCGGTATTTTTAATCAGTCTGAAAGCAGGAGGGGTCGGTTTGAATCTAACTGCCGCAGATACGGTCATTCACTATGATCCATGGTGGAACCCTGCTGCTGAAGATCAAGCTTCAGATCGTGCATGGCGGATTGGACAGGACAAGCCAGTATTTGTGTATAAGCTGATTACCAATAAAAGCATAGAAGAAAAAATTCTTGCCTTACAGCAAAACAAAGCAGAACTGGCACACTCTATTCTAAGTACCGATCATGAGGGCGAAGCGAAACTGACGGAAAATGACGTGATGAACTTGTTTGAGAAATTTTAGTTTGGTTTCAGATTACCCTAATCATCTGTAAGTATCTGAAAGTCTGGATGCAATTTTTTCCAATGTTCTCTTAATTTTTCTTTATGAGCAGGAATCATAGGTAAGTCTAGTAATAGCACTGGCCATACTGACCGTGCTTTGTCCATGATCGCGTGAAGTTGTTTTTCAATAACACGCCATGGAACACCGACTTTTTCAGCCCATTCTTCAAAGTGTTTCATCTCAGCTAAATACCAATCTTTATTTTTGGCAAGATTTAATGCGAAATGATGCTCATTTTCAATATATACACTAGTCATTAATATATCGTATGCGGGAGATAATCTGGGTGCACTTTTATCATGATAAATCATACTGCAGTTTTTTAAGTGCGCATCTCCATTGGCGAGTAAAATATTGACGAGTAAACGGCTGGCAAATTGCTGAATATCAATAATTTTGTTATCTGAAAATTGATAAATGATCTTTCCTATCTGCTCATAATTTGTGGTGCTGTATTTCTGATGTGGATATGCGCCGAAGATCTGAGCAAAATCTTCGATGTGAATAAGCTCTCGTTGATCGAAAGAGCCTGTGCGTACATATTGTTCATTTAGGAAAGACGAGAACTTCATCTAAAATGATTACTTGTGCATTAGATCGTTTATGGATGAGCCATGCTTATAGTGTGACATTTGATAATGGCAAGGAATTTGCCGAACACAAAAGAATTACTGATGTCGGGATAGAGACCTATTTTGCTGATCCTTACAAGTCTATTCAACGAGCAAGGAATGAAAATACAAATGGTTTAATCCGGCAATATCTGCCAAAATCATCATCGTTTGATGACGTGTCAAACGAACAAATAGAGCAGATAGAATTTGCACTCAACCATTGTCCTAGAAAAACACTAGGTTGGCATACACCGAGTGAAGTTATGGGTGGTTTTTATACTGTTGCACTTGCCGCTTGAATCCGCCTTATATTTTAAGTGATTTGTAATCTAATTTGTTGCTTAAAAGATTGAATCTTGGGGGGCGTTGCATTGGCAGCGCAAAGAGAACTTATATCTTACAGAGCGAATATGTTGTCAAAAAACAAATCAATTTTTATCTTTCTTTTTTTAGCATTTGTAATCGTGAATATTTTCATGATTAGTTTATTTGCTTATACCTTATATACTTCACATGAGCGCGAAGAAGCTGAAGTTAGAATTCATATAGAAAATTTAACTTTACTTCTTGAAAAAAGAATTAGCAGTAGCTCAAAAGAAATTGATTTATCTTTACATACGTTACAAGCTTATGTAGAAAAAGAATTACGTGAAAAAAAACAAATAAATGATAGAGATATTTCTAGCTTTATTCAAAAACAAAAAGACTGGATCGGTTCTGTTACACGAATTCATATCACCGATATCAAAGGTCAAGTCCAATTTGGCGATAGTGATATTAGTAATGAGACTTGGAATTACGCCAACTATCGTTTTTTTAAAGATGTTCAACAGAATGATACAGATCAACTGTTTGTTACGAAACTAATAAGAGATCCTAATGGTCAAGGCTGGGTTCATCTATTTGCACGACGTTACAACCAGCCGGATGGAACTTTTGCAGGTATGATCGTCTCTACATTACCTGCTAGTTACTTTAATCATCTGATTGCAGATCTGGATGTAGGCCCTAAAGGGGTGCTGTTGGTGCAAGACCTGAATATGCGAATTATCGCCCGCAATCCCGTGCTCCAAACTCCGAAAGGCCTAGTGGGTTTTGTAAGTGCACCACCAGAACTGTCACAACTGGTTCATTCCAGAGCACAGTTTGGTAGTATTTATAGTCAACAAACAATAGATAAAGTCCCACGTATGGGACACTTCCGTAGATTAAGCACTATGCCTGTTTTTGTTGTTGTTGCTTATGCAAAAGAAGACTATCTGGCTCAATGGTATCATGAACTAATTAAAGCTATTTTGTTTGGGTTGCTCTTTCTTGTAGTTACTGCGATTACAACATACTTAGTTTGGTATCAAATCCGGGCCAATATATTAAGTAATCGTCGTAGTCAGATGCTGTTGCAGAATGCTAAAGATGGTATTCATATACTAGATAGACAAGGCCGGCTCATTGAAGGGAGTGATTCGTTTTTTCGTATGATAGGCAGCACTCCACGACTAGTTGTAGGACAAACGCTGAGTTATTGGGATAACGGCTATAATGAAACAGATCTTCAAGATTTGATCAATACAGGTGTTTTAAATCCAGAAGGTATTCGCTTCGAAACTTATTATCAGAATGCTCAAGGTGAGTGTTATCCAGTAGAAGTCAGTTCAGTTCTAGTGCATCTTGATAATGAAGAGGTTTTCTTCTGCTCGGCACGTGATATTACTGAACGTAAAAAAGCTGAAGAAAATCAGCGTATCGCTGCAACTGCATTTGAATCCCAGGTTGGAATGATGATTACAGATTCTCAGCGAGTTATTTTACGGACCAATCGTGCATTAACAGAAATTAGCGGTTATAGCCAGCAAGAGTTGATCGGTAATACACCAAAAATCTTTCAATCGGGCAGGCACGACAAAAAATTCTATGCCACCATGTGGGAGCTTATTCGTACCACAGGATCTTGGCAAGGTGAAATATGGAATAAGCGTAAAAATGGAGAATTGTATCCACAGCACATCTTGATTGCGGCTGTACGTGATAGGAATGGCGAAACGACGCATTATGTGTCTTCTATTACCGATATTTCTGCCTACAAAGCTTCAGAAGAAAAAGTACGCTTGCTTGCATTCTATGATTCTCTGACCCAATTACCTAACCGTAGCCTGTTTCTCGAGCATCTTGAACAGAGCCTACAAGAAGCGGAAAATAAAAAATGGTGGGGAGCACTTCTGTGCATTGATCTGGATCACTTTAAAGTATTGAATGATACAGAAGGTCATGAGACTGGCGATCGCTTATTAAAGCAAGTCGCAACGCGCCTGTCAGAATACATAGAAGCAAATCAAATGGTTGCTCGATTTACGAGTGATGAGTTTGTGGTACTGCTTGATCAGCTTGGAAACTCCGAGATGGAGGCTATCCAACGAGCAGAAAAAACTGCAAAAGATATTTTGCAAAGACTCGCTCAACCATACTTTTTCACTAACTCTGAGTACCGTAGTTCAGCAAGTATCGGGATTAGCCTGTTTGGTCAAGATGCAGAGGAAAACCTACAGGATCCAATTAAACGTGCCCAAATGGCAGTGTTTGAAGCAAAGAATTATGGCCGAAATACCTATCGCTTCTTTGATCTACGGATTCAATCCCAGGTTGAGGAACGTGCCGAGATTGATGCCGGCTTGCGTCAAGCGTTGGAAAAAAATCAGCTTATGTTGCATTACCAGCCACAAGTAAATGGTGCAGAGCGGATGATAGGAGTAGAAGCCTTGTTACGTTGGCGTCATCCAGTTAAAGGAATGATTTCTCCTGCCCGTTTTATCCCTATAGCAGAAGAAAATGGCTTTATGATTTCACTGGGTCAGTGGGTACTCGAAAGTGCCTGCCAGCAATTAGGAGAATGGGCTAAACACCCGAAAACAGCTCATCTCAGCATCGCCGTGAATGTCAGTGCAAGTCAGTTTAGGCGTGAGGAGTTTGTTCAAGACGTACTCGAAATTCTGGAGCGTACCCAAGCTCCGGCACACTTGCTCAAACTTGAACTTACCGAAAGTGCCCTAGTCATGCGTATAGAAGATATTATTGAAAAAATGACCATTCTTAAACGTTATGGAGTGATATTTTCTCTAGATGACTTTGGGACTGGTTATTCTTCTCTGGCTTATTTACAACGTATTCCAATTGATCAGTTGAAAATTGATCAAGGTTTTGTTCGTGATATCGTGGTGAGTAGTAATGATGCCGAAATTGTGAAAATGATTATTGTTTTGGCTAAAACTTTGGGAATTTCTGTAATTGCTGAGGGAGTTGAAACTGAAGCCCAACGAGATATATTAGAAAAACAGGGCTGTTACCATTATCAAGGCTATTTGTTTGGCAAACCGATGCCTATTGATGAGCTTGAGCAATACTATCTTTCAAAAG
Organism: Acinetobacter sp. A1; assembly: GCF_012371315.1. Taxonomy (NCBI): domain Bacteria; kingdom Pseudomonadati; phylum Pseudomonadota; class Gammaproteobacteria; order Moraxellales; family Moraxellaceae; genus Acinetobacter; species Acinetobacter sp. A1. The sequence goes on along the minus strand of NZ_JAAZQY010000026.1, from coordinate 24,603 downwards.
TACATACAAAACCAAGAAGGACATGAGTAAGTCCCAAAGTCGTGCTATCTATCCCCACCTAAATCAAAGATTACAGATGGGGAATTTCGCACAGTTAGTTAAATTGCTCTATAAAGCAGGGCAGCCAGGCATTCCGCTTGCTCAATCGAACAGATGCCTTCCAGGCGCATCTCTTTGATCAGACGATCCTGAGGGGTTCTATTCGCCCGTTCTACACAGCCTTTGGCTTGTGGTGAGTTGGCGAAGATAATATCGATATTCAGGGTGCTGAGTACGCGCCCAAATTGCGTAATCTTGGTGTCTTTCTTGCTGCTTTGATTCACCCCGAAGACTGAATGTTTGTCGCTGTAAAACGCTAAAAGCTTACCATGCTGTTCGACATACAAACTTGTTGAATCCATGAATGGTAGTGAGCTTTTCATGGGCCAAGGTAGGTCCAAATCCCAGCAGATGTTCAGAAATAATGGAAAGACATTTTGATTTTAATAAATCATCATGGCGACGATGGCCAGGTTGACCACGACTGGCATGCGCCATACCTGAAACACCATCTTGATTGAGCTTCTGTAATAACCAGGTAATTTGACGGGTTGAAAGATTAAGGATTTCAGCAGCACGGACTTGGGTAATACGTTGATCTCGAACGTCTTGCAGAACAGCAAGACGTTGAATTTCTTTGTCAGACATAGTGATCAGCATCTATATTTCATATCCAGTCCATGATGTTTAAGCCATCATAAACTAGACATTTTTATTGGTGAGAATATAGACATTTTGAATGGGTTCTAACAACGCAATTGCGTATAATCAATATTATGTTAAATACCATTCACCATACAATAAGTTCATATTTATCTTACTCTCACCTGAATTGGCTATTCACCAAAACTTATGAATCTTGCCGGCTTTGAATATAGCTTCCTTGAGGATTTGATAGCCCTAGGAGTATTCCTTTGAAAGTTTTCGCAATGAATTACTTAGCTAACTTTGGCTGTAAGCCATTGAATTGCTTATGTCAACTGTCAAGCCTTTTGAAATTTTCCTTAGAAATTAAAACTAAATAAGAATTGGGTCTGACGGTTCTATATCAGCATATTTAACTTAAGCACTCGCAACTAATGCTGCACAAACGGCCCGCTTCTCTGGTTCAGATAACTGATGAGCTAAAAGACCTTCAATGGTGAATACAGCTATTTTTACTCTAGGCTCAATTTGATCAGCGGACATTCCTATCTTCTGTAGCTCTAAACGAAACAATGCCTCCACCATGACATGGAATCTCTCATGCCACTCCTTTAGTTCTGTCGAAAATTTCAGTCTAGCATGCACAGTACTCACCAAGCGATCAACTAATTGCAGTTGATCCACTACCCAGATTAAACGTTCAGAAAGATCCTTTGATGATTGCAACATGTATTCATTTACATGCTTGGTTAACTCAGCATTCAGGATGCTAACCAATAATTCATCTTTATTTTTGAAATACCAGTAAATGGTATTTGGGGCAACTCTAGCTTCAACAGCAATACGACTCATGGAAGTCGCATCATACCCTTCGGTTAAAAACAACGAACGTGCAGCATCAATGATCTCTTGTTGTTTTTCTTCCCGATCTTGTACACGTTTATTACGGGCCATTCAGTTTTCCTACTCTACTAAAAATTAAGGTGCTATCACATAAAACGGATCAAAGCAGTATCGTAAATTCTTCTTGAATGCTATTCAAGAATATAGTTAAATCATACTATCTTGAACAACATTCAAGATAATGTAAAAGAATAATAATGCACTACTGATTGATCAAAATAAATTTAATTTTCTGGTGCATTTTTAACAAGAAATAAGATGGAAGGCAGCCATCAAGAAATCTAAGAGCAGGCCAAAATATATGTCAAACCGTAAATATCCTGATACCTCACATATTGAAAAATCAGTCTATGAGTCTAACTTCCTAACTGAAGGTGATATGTGCTCAGCAACATTACATGTACCTAAAGAGTCAGCAACACAAAAGCTGCCTGCTGTTTTAATGGTAGGTGGTTGGGGAAGTATTCAAGGTGCATTGACCGATTCTTTCATCAATCACTTTGTTACCCAAGGTTATGCTGTGATGGAATTTGATTATCCAGGCTGGGGATTAAGTGGAGGTCTGCCGCGTCAGGATATTAATCCGTGGAAGAGAGTAAAAACCGTTAATAAAGCATTATCCCATTTGAAGTCTATGCCTCAGGTGGATGCTGACAATATTATTGCCTGGGGTACTTCATTTGGTGGTGGACATGTGGTGGATCTAGTAGCAGAACACCCTGAATTAAAAGGTGCCATTATTCAAGTTCCTATGCTAGATGGCATCAGTACAGTACGTTCTGTACCTCTACCCCAAATGTTTAAATTTTTAGGGTATGGTTTAGCGGACAGAATTAAACCAGGTGAACGAATTTGCATTCCAACTGTGTCACAACCGGGTCAATTAGGAGCGATGGATCGTGATCAGGCCTGGAATGCCATGGAACTTGCTAAAGAGAAATTGAATATAGACTATGATAATCGTGTTACTGCACGTTCGCTTTTGACTATGGGATTCTATCGCCCATGGAAACGTTTAAAGCAGGTCAAAGTACCTATGTTGATTGTAGGGGCAACTCAAGATACCGTCGCTCCGTTCGTAGCTAAAAAGATTGAAAAGGTAAAAAATCCTTTCATTCAAATGAAGAAAATTGAAGCGGACCATTTTGACCCTTATTTTGAACCATACTTCTCACAAAATTTAAGTTATCAGTTGGACTTTTTAAACAGCTTAAAGTCTTCAAGAGCACACGTATAAATGCCATACCGCTTATAACAGCTAAAATAGCCTTATCCCTGGATAAGGCTATTTCTTTAAAGCGATCGATAGAAAATTTTTAAATTAAAGCTGCTGTAGAAATGATATATGTTGCGATTGGATGCGATCGATAAAGGGTGCATGAAACAGATCAAAATGCCCACAGTCTTCTTCTAAATAGCGGATTGACTTTGATTGTTGCGCCGTTTTGCGTGTACTTGATATTGGAATTAAAGAGTCTTGCTTTGCTCCAATCATTAAGGTGGGGGTCTGAATTTTATGACTTACGGAAATGGGGCGATAAAATGGAATAGTGAGGACGATTCGTGCAGGAACTTGGTTATCCCAGTTTTGGTTTTCCTCAACTAATGAATAATAACCCTGATAACAATCCGAACCTGATAGGACTGCAAACCGACTTTTTGCCACGACCTTCATCAATTTTGCCTTACCAAATAGACTATAGAATAAGTCAGTGATTGTTAAATAGGTTGCAGGCAAAAGATAACGTTTAGGGTAACCCTACACTGAAAGTTTGCGTATCTGTTAAGTCAAAGTTTAAGCGGCCATTGATGTCAAGGGTATCGGTATCCATTGTGCTACCCTGCCAAGGACTTAATGAAATACGCTTTCCTCGACCATCAAATCGAGAACCTCGGCGGGTATAATCTAGGCCTAAAAATCCATCCACTTGATCATTACTAAATGAGGCAGTTTGACCCACTTGGTAAGTTAAACCGTCACGGCGGAAATTATCGGCTGATGTGATGCCCAGCTTGGTTTGAAAACTTACGGGTTCAGATTTATCTGTGCGTTTGGTAATAATATTAATAATACCGCCAGTTGCACCTGAACCATAAATACTGGATGCGCCAGAAACCACCTCAATATGGTCAATCATATTTGGACTAATACTATTCAGTTGACGTGCAATATCCCGTGAACCTGTCTGTGAAACTCCATCAATCATGACCAGTACATTACGTCCACGCATGGTCTGACCATAATTACTTGTAGTTCCACTACTAGGTGCTAAAGATGGTACAAGCTGCGCTAAAATATCCGCGACTTTTCGACCTGCGCCAGCTTGTTGAACAATTGCTTCGCCATGAATGGTTTGTACTGTCCCTGCGATCTCGGCGATTGTTTTAGGTGTACGTGTGGCGGTCATCACCATTGTTGAAAGTTGAGTGATATCCGGTTTTTCTGGTGCAGCTGCTGGGCTACTCTCTTTTGCATAAAGATGCATAGAAATAGCGATTGTGAGAAGACAAAGATTAAATTGAGATCGCCGCATTTTCATTCCCTAGATTGCAATTGTTAATTTTGCGGCAAATGATAATCATTATTATTAATGATGTAAAATTATTATTTAAAAATTTTATTGAGTACTTTCCTGGCTTGAAACTTCACAGGAAAAATTTCATAAAACAGACAATGAACACTGCTTTGAAATGAAAAAAATTAATATTTATTGATCTATTTTTAATTGAGGTAACCGACTTCTTCTAAGTAAATCAAGTAATCCAAATTGAACAGGAAGCTCCTTCTAAAGATAATTATTTAGATCATGAATCTGCTAAGAAGCATACGCTCTATAATCAAACCACTATTATGAGCGTATTCGTTATCTTCCAATTGCCTTCAGCTTAACCCAAACCCTTAACCAGAAAGAAACAGCCCACAATCACCAATAACACGGCGAAACATTTTTTCAGGATTTGTGGCGATAATGCATGTGCTGTTTTCGCCCCAAGTTTGGCAGTAAAGAAACTCATAATGCTAATACCAAGAAAAGCATAAATATGAACAAAGCCAATAGTATTGGGCACATTCACCTGCGCCTGCATCCCAAAAATCATAAATCCCAAAGCACCGGCAACTGCAATGGGGAAACCACAGGCTGCAGATGTGCCTACTGCCTGTTGCATGACCACGCCATAACGGTTGAGATACGGTACGGTCAAGCTGCCACCGCCAACCCCAAAGATGGCTGAAGCAAAACCAATTCCCGAACCTGCAGCGATTTGTTGACCGGTTGAGGGCAAGGTTCGCCCCTGCTCTGCCGGCTTTTTGCTACCTGTAAACATGGTATACGCCACCCAGATCAGAAAGATTCCTACCACAATCTGCAAATGTAAGCCCGAAATTAAACCGGCAATCCCTGCACCGAAAAAGCATCCAATGGCCATAGGCGGAGCTAGATGTCTAAAGACTGGCCACAGCACTGCCTCGTTCTTATGGTGCGCCATCAATGAACTGATAGAGGTGATCACAATAGTTGCTAGCGATGTACCTAAAGCCAAATGCATAATCACATCCGGACTATAACCCATCTGCATAAACACGATATATAACAGTGGTACAATGATTGTTCCGCCACCGACCCCAAACAGCCCAGCGGCAAAACCTGCGCATGCCCCGATAATTAAAAAAATGATAATTTCCACGAAATACTGACTGAATAATTTGAAATTAAAGACAAGGCGCCTTAAGCAAGTTCCAGCTCACCAACCTGATGATAGGCACGATTAAAATACACCAGACCATGTTCTTGCTGACTGTGCTGAATGGCCAGCACACGGCACATAAAAATGCTATGCGTACCCACCTGCTGAATCTGCTCAATCTCGCAATCAAAGCTGGTCAAGGCATCTGTTAACACCGGTGCGCCGGTTTCCAGTTCGGTCCAGGTTCCATATTGAAAGCGCTCTTCAGACTTCATTTTGGAAGCAAAGACATTGGAGATCTGCTGATGCTGCGCGCCTAGCACATTCACGCTCAAGACTTTATTTTCAATAAAATGGGCGTGTAAACGTGAGGTCTGATTCATGCAAACCAATAAGGTCGGTGGTGTATCGGTTACACTACACACGGCAGATGCGGTAAATCCATGCACACCAGATGCCCCAGCCGTGGTCACCACATTGACCGCGCTGCTGAGCAAAGACATGGCATTTCTAAAGTCTGCTGCTTCAATCATCACCGGATTCCTTCATTTTCTTGGGTTATGCTTGAAATGGTTGTTAAGCGGATGGGCCAGATGTTTTCCATCCATTCCCATCAGCTCTGCCACATGATGTACCTGCGCGTTAAGCACTCAATTCTTGACGCACAATATCGGCGCCAGCGCTTAAAGCACGCAGTTTACCTTGCGCCACCTGACGTGATAACGGCGTCATACCACAGTTGGTCGATGGATAAAGCTTGTCGGCATCGACAAATTGCAAGGCCTTACGCAAGGTATTGGCCACTTCTTCTGCGGTTTCAATCTGGTTGGTGGCCACATCAATAGCGCCAACCATGACTTTTTTGCCACGGATCAGCTCAATCAGGTCCATCGGTACGCGCGAGTTCTGGCATTCCAGCGATACAATATCAATTTTGGATTGTTGCAATTTCGGGAATACGGCTTCATATTGTCGCCATTCAGAGCCTAAGGTTTTTTTCCAGTCGGTATTGGCTTTAATGCCATAGCCATAACAGATATGCACGGCGGTTTCGCATTTCAGTCCTTCCAGTGCGCGTTCCAGTGTGGCCACGCCCCAGTCATTGACTTCATCAAAGAACACGTTAAAAGCAGGTTCATCAAACTGGATAATATCGACCCCAGCCGCTTCGAGTTCCCTTGCCTCCTGATTCAGGATTTTGGCAAATTCCCAGGCCAGTTTTTCACGGCTTTTGTAATGACCATCGTACAGGGTATCAATCATGGTCATTGGACCCGGCAAAGCCCATTTAATTGGCTGAGTGGTCTGGCTGCGTAAAAACTTGGCATCTTTCACAAACACTGGCTGTTTCCGGGTTACTTCACCGATCACCGAAGGTACGTTGGCATCATAACGGTTACGGATACGCACCGTTTCCCGTTTTTCAAAATCCACACCTTCGAGATGTTCAATAAAGGTGGTGACAAAATGCTGACGGGTTTGTTCACCATCACTGACAATATCAATCCCGGCCAGTAACTGTTCATGCAGTGACAGGCTCAAGGCATCCTGTTTGGCTTCACGTAGTGCATCGCCTTCAAGTTTCCACGGCGACCAGAGTTGTTCCGGTTCTGCCAGCCAAGACGGTTTCGGTAAGCTGCCTGCGGTTGAAGTTGGGAGTAAAATGCTCATCTTTAATCTTCTATCTCTATACGTTGAATTAAGCAGCGTTGGTTTCTACGGTGTAGCTGGCAGCCCACTGTTCCAGAATGTGCTGATACGGTTTGATAAAGTGTTCTTCTGTCCACTTGCCCTGTTTTACGGCCAGCTGGCTACGCTCGACACGGTCATAGACAATTTGCGTTAAGGAATAATCCGAGTACTCAAGACTAGGTTGATAGACCTGACCAGCAGTCGAGTTGGCATTGTAAATTTCAGGACGATAAATCTTCTGGAAGCTTTCCATGGTGCTAATCGCGCTGATTAATTCAAGATCGGTATAATCTGCCAATAAATCACCGCTAAAATAGAACGCCAAAGGTGCAGCACTATTTTCCGGTTTAAAATAGCGAACGGTTAAACCCATTTTTGCGAAATAATGATCTGTTCTTGAGTATTCATTTTGCTGATATTCAACACCCAGCACCGGATGAACATTGGCGGTACGATAATAGGTTTTGGTGGTCGATACGCTCAGGCAGATCACCGGCTGTTTATTAAACTGTGACTGGAACGCCTCGGAATTCACCACGTACTGATACAGCTTGCCGTGCAAATCACCAAAGTTGTCAGGCATTTCCCCGGCTTTATGGCCTTGGGACAATAAAAGCACGCTAAAGTCATAATCACGTACATACGATGAAAAACTGTTTCCGATCATGCCTTCAATACGCTGATTGGTACGATGATCAACAATCGTCGATTTCAGCATTTCAATGGCTGGAAAGGCGTTACCATTGCCTTCGACATCAAGATCTGCAGATACAATATCAATTTCCAGTGAATAACGGTCACCCTTCGGATTATCCCAATGTGCCAAGGCATTAAAACGGTTATTGATCATGCGCAGCGTATTACGCAGGTTCTGTTCACGGCTTTCGCCACGCGCCAGATTGGCAAAGTTGGTTGTTAAACGGGTACTGTCCGCTGGTTGATAGTTTTCATCAAAACGAATACGTTGAATTGAACATGCAAACTGTTGACTCATCTGTTCCACCGCTTTAAATATCTAAAAATAAAAATCTGAATGTCTTTCTGGTTTTAGTTATACGTGAACCCTAAGATGAATAAAAATGATTTAATCTAAGTCAATAATGAATAAAATTCATGTTGAGGTTTTAATATCGTTATTTAAGGAAAGAGAACAGAAAAATAGACTGCCCTATTAGTTGTCACTCGAGTCCTTTTTTTCTAGCAGGAAAAAGTCAAAGCAATGCTAGATTTAAAATCAAAACAAATTTTAAAATTATAATAAAAACAATTATTTATAATTTTTATTTTAGCTAAGTATCTTCACATTTTGTTGAAGAAAATGAGCTTCTTGATGGAATAAAAAATTGGCTCGCCTAAATATTTGGATCTGGTCTGTTTAGGTCAAACGGCGCTTATATAAAAATATCTATAAAAGCATCAACATGAATTTGGCTCAGTTGAAGATGAGGAAAAATCAAGGCGTTAAGCTTGTAAATGATCAGTGATTTACCTTTTATATTGAACGAATGGATGCAAGGATCTCCTGTAGCCCAATTTCCTTGAGAAACGACTTAGCGACGCTCAGCCTCTATAAAAAATGAAAATTTAAACCGGCTCAGCTATACTGCTTAAAATACAAGCAGAATATTAAGATCAGTAAAATAAGGAAATATCCGATGACTTTTCAAAAAATAATCTTGGGGCTAAGTTTAAGTTGTGTACTGGCACTTATGTATGGCTGTGCCAAACCGACTTCTGATCAGGCTGAAACTGAAGTCAGTACTTCTGAAATCACATCAGATGCAAATGAAACTGCCAAAGTCAGCTCTGATTTTGACCTGAATAACATCCCCATTTCGACCGCAGTGCTTGGTGAGTTTCCTTATATTGCATTACCAGAGGGCTATCGCTATCAGAATGATGAAAAACGAAATTTTGAACGTGTGCCGTTTTGGACAGGACATGACTTTCACTGGGTTGAGGGAAAACTGTTTAGTTCGGGTATTACCGCTAAATCAGATTATAAAGAAGGCAGTTATTTAGAAATACAGCGTAATCTTGATGCGGTAATTAAACAGCTTGGTGGTGTAGAAGTTGCCAATAGTCAAATCCCCAAAGAGCTTGCCAACAGTCTGCCTGATGCCATTCGGGTGCAACATGGTTCAGGTTTGGCTGATATTTATAATTACCCTGCGCAAACGTATGTGATTCGACAAGCGGATAAAAATATTTGGTTCCATTTGGCACAATCTGGCCACTATATGGGTTTAATGGTAGCGGAAAGTCAGCCCTTAAATATCACTGCCAAAGCACTGACTTCAGGTGCACTGAAACAAAGTCTGGATCAGGACAGTAAAGTGAGTGTGCAAATTAACTTTGCCACAGATCAAGCCGATATTTTGCCAGACTCACAAGAACAAATAGATCAGATTATTGCTTTACTGAAAGATAACGATGATTTAAAACTTGGCATTTACGGACATACTGATAATACAGGCGATGCGGCGCATAATTTAAAATTGTCTGAGCAACGTGCGCAAGCTGTGGTGACTGCTCTAACCAAAGCAGGCATTGATACAAATCGTCTGACAGCCAAAGGTTTTGGGGATACTCAGCCTGTTGCAGATAATGCGACTGAAGATGGTAAGGCGAAAAACCGTCGGGTGGAGTTGGTGAAATTATAAAAGTCTAAATACTAAAAAGACCGCAATATAGCGGTCTTTTTTACATCTTTTTAAAAATGGTGTCACGGCAGTCAACGTCTAAAACAAGCACCACAATTTTGGCGTCAATGACTTGATAGACTAAGCGATACGCGGTTTCAGCTTATCAAACTTTTAAGTGCGGTTTTTGTGAACTCGAACTCTTAAGTCAGCTAAAGTTATCCTGATAGTTTCTTCACTTTTCGCTTTTTCTGCTAGTTGTAATAAATAAACCTCATCCATAACACAATCTTTTAAGATTATTTTTGTATTTTCCAAAATGCGATTTTGACGATCAGGGCTACGACCTTCTAAAAATTCTGGTATTTTTTTTACCATATTTCATAAGCTCCAAATAGGATGTTCTTCCCAATTACCAGGAAAACCCATCGCAACACGCCAATTTTCATCTTTCACAATAGGTTTTAAGAGTTTATTCAATTGATAGCACCACTCTGAATCAAATCCTGTCGGTCTTAGCAAGGTTTTTAAGATTAAGAGTACATAGAAGATACGTTTATTCGTCGGTGTAATCGGTGATTGCCAATTTGGATCTTTGTCGGCTTTAGATTTAATAGCTAATTCTTTATTCCATAACCGTCCATGATGGGCACAAATATTTCTCACATAGGTCAATATATGCAACCATTCAGCTAATTTTTCATGATGCAAAGAAAAATGCTGTGCGATTGCTTTCTTATCTTCTTTATTGTTAGCCTTATTATTTATTAAACCACTATATAAAAATGACAATGAACCAAAACTTAAAACTTCTGTCAGCATCCAGATTGGGATTTGAGGAAAACCATCATAATTTTGTTGAAAATGCTGGATGAACGTATCTTTAGAGCGTCCAACTTCTTTGTTGCATGTTTCTAAAAATTTTCTATGGTTAAATTTGGGATAAAAATTTTGTGCATTGTAGATACCAAATGCACCATATTGATGACCGAGATAATACGTTAATTTCGTTCGTAAAAACGTTTCTATAATTTCGATAGCACCGAATATTTGTAATCGTAATTCAGTATCAAATTCATATAATTGCACAATTTTTTCAAACGAAGTGCCCGGCTTGAATCGATCTAAGACATTATTTCCTGACCTTATTCGGTAAGGATACCAATATGCACTTAAGCGATAATAACCATATTTTGCCAATATTCCTTCAGCCCAAGCAACATTATGAATACTCAATCCTTTAGACTGTAGATGATGCACTTGCTCAGCATATGATAAAGGCTTTTTATTATAAGGTTTTAACATAATTCACTAAAATCGAGGCATAAAAAACCGCCAAGGTTGCGCGGACTTCAAAAGAAGAACTAAGCGTGGCGGCTGTATTAAGTACATAATAGCGACAATTGTCATTATTAGCAAGTTATGATCAAAAACTGCCCTTAGCGACAGTCTTTTTTATATCTAATCTCCCCTAACCCCTCTTTATTAAAGAGGTGAGGAACAGCATTCCACAAGGGGAAGATTTTTTACGCCCCAAGCGCTAACCTAAACAACATCTGCCATTGTTCATGAACCTTTTACTTCTCAAAAATCTCTCTTAAATCCTCCATCATCCCTTGGGCGGACTTAAACTCGCCTTGCTGGTTTTTCCACACCATCGACGGAGTGGCAAAGAAACCATATTTAGCCATCAGCATGGTTGCCACTTGCCCGCGACTCTCATCACGAATGACTGCCACCTGAATATGTCTAAGCTGTACCTTCCCCGCCTTCACCCACGGACGTGCCTTTTGCCAGAAGGTATGGCAATACGGACAATTCGGGTCTGAAAATACATATACAATCCGCGGCGCATCTTTTTGTCCGTCCTGAATCCAGGTGGAGTTTTCCAGACTTTTCCAGACATCATCCAGCACGGCGTCTTTGACATGGGTTTCAAGCGCTTTGATGGTCAGGTTCTCACCCTTGGCATTGTGCAAATCGCCAATAATGTAATATTTCTGGTCATTGGAAATAAACACGGTCGCCGGACTTTGCTGCATATGCCCGGCCCATCCGGTCATTTTTTCTGGCGCTTCAATCTGTTTGATAAATTTAAAGCCTTCCTGCTCAATCTGTTTTTTCAGATCAGTCTGGGCAAATGCTGTCGTATTTAACAGCAGCAGGAACAACGCAGCGGGATAGATCATTTTCATGAGAATTTCCTGTTATTTTGAAGATGGAGCAGAAAGATCATTGATATAGCGACGCAGCATCGGCTGGGTCAGTTCGCCCATATGCCGATGCACGAGCTGTCCTTGTGCATTAAAGAACAAGGTGCTTGGCAAGCCATACATATTCATCTGGGTGGCCATGTCACCTTGAGGATCAAACAGGACATGCTGGAAATTAAAACCATGCTGACGCAAATAATCCTGTACGGTGTCAGTCGTTTCGCCCTGATTCAGCATTACAAAATGAATGTCCGGATAATCCTGCTGGGCCTGATGTAAAACCGGCATTTCCCGGTGACACGGCGGACACCAGCTGGCCCACAGGTTAATGACGGTCGGTTTGCTGACCCAGTGCTGTAGTGGCACCTGTTGCTGCTGTAAATTTTGAAATTGCAGATCAGGATACTGATTCTGCTGTGGCAAGACCGTTTGAATACCCCAATTCAGACAAAGCTGGATCGCAACAAATAGCGCGATCAATATCGCTTTAGGCAGATTGGCCAATGCCCGGTTTTTCCATAGAAACCACCCAATGCCGGCAATCAATCCACCATAAAAATGAAAGCCTTTGTCCTGAATCTTGATTATATCCAGTGGTGTCGCCAGATAAAGATCGGCATGCATCAGCACAAAAACCAGTCGTGCGGCAATTAATCCCACCCACAATGATGTCCACAAGCTGTCACTAAAGATGCACCAGCTAGGTTCAGGCCATTGCTGTTTGTGTCTGAAATATCGCCCTGCCCCATACACCAGCACTAATCCGGTGAGCAGCAGCACAATCTGCCACGGCAACATCAGTGGGCCTATATGCAGCGCCGTTGCAGAAACCATCATGGTGTTTTTGCCTGCTGAAGTTGCTGTAAGCGCTGAATAAGTTGGGTCGCGCTAAAGGTACCAGTTAAACGTAAAGTACGCTGTTCCTGCTGCTGACTGTCCAGGAAAATCATGGTCGGTGGACCAAGAATCTGCCAGTCACGCAGTAATTCATCTTGAGATGGATGATACTCGGTTAAATCCAGTTTAATCCGTACCACATCCTGCAAGGCTGCCTGTACATCGGTACGGGGCAGGACTTCATTTTCTACCGGTTGACAGGCCACACACCAGTCGGCATAGACATCAATCACGATACTGCGTCCACTGTTTTGCTGTAGCAGCTGTACCAGTTCCTGCTGGGTATGCACCTTTTGCCAGCTGAGTGTTTGTTGGGCATGGACTGCACCCATCTGCTGAAGGCCATGTTGAATATGCCAAATACTAATAGCGGTCATGGCCAGCGCCAGTACAATAACGCCAACACGCGAGATTTTGCCTTGCAGATGTCTGCGGATTAAATCGAAGCAGTAAATCGCCAGTGCCAGGAAAATAATGCCCATCAACAGGAAATAGGCCACAGTCGGCAGCAATGGGCGGGCGAAATAAACCGCCAGCGCCAGCATTAAAAAGCCGAAACTGAATTTCAACCGGTCCATCCACATACCCGGTTTCGGTAAATATTTGGCGCCAAATACAGCGGCAATAAATAAAGGAATCCCGAGGCCCAGACCCAGTACAAACAGATAGGTCGCGCCGAGTACCGGCTGATCCAACTGCGATACGAACAGCAAAGCACCAGCCAAAGGCGCGCTCATACACGGACCTACAATCAGCGCGGAAATCATCCCCATTAACGCAGCACCGACCAGCGTACCGCCCTGCTGTTTTTGCTGCCATCGGTCCAGTCGTTGTAATAAACCTTGTGGTAAGGACAGCTGATACACCCCAAACAGGTTCAAGGCAAACAAGATAAATAGCACCGCAAAAATGCCAATAAAGATCGGGCTTTGGAACCAGCGCTGGAAACTATAGCCCAGTTGCGCAACTGCCAGTCCCATCACCGCATACACTGCGGCCATACCCAGCACAAAAGCCAGCGCAATCAACGCAGCACGATAACCGCGATGACGCTGTACCAGAATACCGGACAGAATTGGAATCAGTGGCAAAGAACAAGGTAAAAAGGCCAGTAAAATACCAAAACCTAAAAAAATCAGTAGATTAACAAATAAATGATGTTCCGAGAGTAAATTGAAAAAATACTGGTCGTTGTTCCATTCAGATTGTAATGATGCGGTGGCTGCCGTTTGTGTCTCGCCTGCGATTTCACTGGCCGGCACCGGATTAGACGCTACGACTGAAATTTCTGAAGCCGCGACAGCATCAGTGAGTTTTGTCGGCTCTGTATTCTCTACTGCGGCAATCGACTCATTTTCAATGACTGCTTCTTCGGCGGCAGCAGATGTAGTTGTCAGTACTGTTTTTTCAGGTTTACTTGGTGCCGCTTCAATTTTAGCCGGTGCATCCAGCGCGACCGGTTTGGCGGCACTTAATAAACGCCGTTCGCTTGAAGGCGCATCTGACTGGGGCAACAAGCCTTGCGCATCGGTCTGAATGGTGGCGCGTTGCACCGGATAACATAAACCGCTTTCGGCACAGCCCTGCCACTGAATTTTAAATTGCTGGTTTGGCGCGACCGTAATCGTGGTCTTGACCTGATGATAATGCACCTTGGTCTGGCCAAAGGTCGGATCGTTCTTATCTTCCGGGACCGGCAGCTGTAATTTTAGCGCACCAGCATCGCTACGCACCTGTAGCTGATCATGATATAAATAATAATCTTCGGCGATGGTCCAGCGCAGTTCCGCCTGATCATCGCTAATAGAACGCGCCTGAAACTGAAACGCTTGATCGGGTGGCAAGAACTCCTGCGCCTGTGACCAAACTGGCCAGAATGCACAAAGAACCACAAGCAAAGCACTTACACGCGTAATCATGACGTCCATTTTTCTGTAGAAAACCCGATTCATTATTAAAAAGATTAAATTAAGAGAACATTAACATAGCTCATTATTTATAAAATAGGATTTCAGGTGGAGAGTAACTATGTTTGTGGTTCTGGTCGAAGATGATCCTTATATTGCCCAAAGTATCTGTTCAGCGCTGGACTATTTAAATATTTCAGTCGAGCATGTGGCTACTGCGCGTGCTGCCGATTATTTTATCCGGCAAAGTGCGGTCGATTTGTGCCTGCTGGATTTGGGCCTGCCCGATCAGGATGGTCTGGAACTGCTGCAGCAGTGGCGCCAGGATGAAATTCATCTGCCGGTACTGGTTTTACCGCCCGGCATCAAACCCGGCAATGTGTAGAAGCCTTAAATCTGGGGGCCGATGACTACCTGACCAAACCCTTTGAACTGGATGAGCTGATTGCCCGTATTCATGCGCTGGCACGGCGTAATCGAGGTTTTTCTTCCAATCTGTTACAACTGGGCGATTTGCAGTTAAACCGCGATACCCAGGAAGTGACGTTCCAGCAGCAGCCGGTGACTCTGTCACGGCGTGAATACAGCCTGCTGGAAACCCTGATGAGCCATCCCAACCAGATTTTAAAAAATGAACAGCTGCTCGATAAACTGTATGGCTATCAGGACAGTATCGAGAGCAACGCGCTGAATGTGCATATTTATCATTTACGCCAGAAACTAGAGCCGCAGCTGATTCAGACCATTCGTGGTGTGGGCTATATGTTTAAAGTACCGGAAACCGAGAGCTGAATATGCAGAACTACAGTTTAAAATGGCGGCTGGTCAGCATGTTTATGGTGGTGTTTCTTAGCCTGTGGAGTCTGGTGTTTTGCTGGCTGTATTATGATTTGCAGCAGCGGCTGCAAGATACGCTGGATCAGCGCCTGTTTGCCTCTGCACAAATGGTGGCGCGGCTGATTCAGCATTTGCCGCTCCAGGAAATTAATCCCGATTCCTTAAAACAGGTGGCCGAACAGTATCATGCGCAAAACCTGATTGCCTGTGAGGTGTCGGTGTTTAGCTCGGATATTACCTTGGGGCCGTATGTGGTGGCTCGCACCCGCGGTGCGCCGGCGCAGCTAACCGGACAGCAACCGGGCTTTAGTACCTGGCAGGAAAATGGTGTGGAATGGCGCAGTTATGTGCTGCGTAAAGGTGATATTCAGGTGGTGGCCGCAGAACGGCTGGTGCTTAGAGCCTCTTTATTGCAACAGATTCTGCAATCGGTGCTGATTCCACTGGTGTTATCGCTACTGATCTGTATGGCGCTGGTGATTCATATTCTGCGTAAAGAATTCCGCCCTTTAGATGATATGGCCCAGCAACTGGCAGATAAACAGCATTCGCTGTCAGATGCGGCGCATTATCTGCAACATCTAGATGCGCGTAAAATTCCCAAAGAAGTCCAGCCTTTTGTCGATAATTCCAATCAGCTGATTCAGAACCTGCACCATAGTCTGGAAAATGAAAAACTGTTTACCGCCTATGCCGCGCATGAACTGCGTAGTCCTTTAACTGCAATTAAAACCCATGTACAACTCAGCCGGATGATGGTCGAGCAAAATCCGGCGCAGGCCAGCAAGCTGATTGAAAACCTGAAACAGGCCGAAAACAGTATCTGGCGCTATCAGCAGTTGCTGGAACAATTGTTATTACTGAGCCAGACCGATCATGACGCTGCGCAAGCTGCCCCAGATTCAGATACCACCGAAGTCGCGCCGGTTTTAAGACAAGTGATAGAAGAATTAAGTCCGGTTTATCCGCATTTAAATAGCGTATTGCAGGTCGATTGGGAAAATCTGCAGACCCTGCAACTACCACCGCTGAGCTTGCAGACCATCCTGAAAAATCTGCTGGAAAATGCCCTGTTACATGCCCAAGGCTTAAGCCGGATTGCAATTGCCATGCATGATCAGCAACTGCTGGTACAAGATGATGGTCAGGGGCTGACTGCCGCTGAACTGACCCAGATGACCCGGCGCTTCTGGCGTAAATCTGCCCAGCAACAGGGTCATGGTTTAGGGCTGGCTTTGGTGAAAGCGCTGCTCCAACATCATCACTACCAGATGGATTTAAGCCTGAACCCGCCTCAGGGTTTAAGCATTCGCATTCGGCCGGAGCAACCCTCTTCCACGCTCAATTAAAGGGTTGATGCTTGGGGACTAGATTAGAAGCTATATCTTAAGCCCCAAACCGTCTGATTTTTCTGTTTGATTTTACTGCGGTCATAGCCACCCAGAATGAAGTCGGAAAAGACATTCACATTCGGCGCAACTGCATAATCCAGGCCGACCGAGGCAAAACGAAAAGCGGTATCGGTCTGGGTATCTAAAAATTCCTGACCTTCATATTTGCCGGAGTCATTAAAATATGAACCGGCAACGGCCAGATTTCCAGTTAATTTGTCGCTGAGCTGATGGGCATAGTTCAGGCTGACATAGGTATCGCCCTGATTCATATACACCACATCATATAAATAGGTCGACACGCCGAAGGTTAGTGTAGCTTGCTCATTCAGGTTTTTACTGACACGCAGGCCCAGTTCATTGGAGGTGGTGCTGTCCCCACCCGGATAATAATAGGTCGCATTCCACAGATCCCAAGTCAGGCCTTTAAAATCTGACACATGCCCGACAATAAAATCATGTTCCATTTTATCGGTGCTGTATTGCCGACCTTTCTGTAAATCGCGGTATGAATAACCCAGTGTACTGCCCCAATAACCGGCATAAAAATTTCCATAACCCAAGGTTAAAGAGGCCTGCAAAGCCAAGTCTTCATTTTCTGGTGCATTGGTCAGACCGCGTGACACATATTTGGATACTGCAGTCAGCTGACCAGACACATCAATAGAGGAAGAGGATGCATCATTGGCCCAGCTGGACATGCTGATACATGAC
This sequence comes from Acinetobacter sp. A1, assembly GCF_012371315.1. Lineage (NCBI taxonomy): Bacteria > Pseudomonadati > Pseudomonadota > Gammaproteobacteria > Moraxellales > Moraxellaceae > Acinetobacter > Acinetobacter sp. A1. The sequence continues at coordinate 7,036 of NZ_JAAZQY010000026.1, read as the reverse complement.
AGACACCCGGCGGCGACCACCGTTCTTGTAAATGGAATCATTGTTTTAAAATTTAACCTGATTGAATGTAAAAATCCCAGCCAACCATCCGACCGTGAGCTGTGCGGATGGTTGGATATGTGGTTTTAACTAAGAAAAAAGGATGTGTATAAAAATGCACATCAAAATGATCTAAGAGATCAAAGCGTTCTGTTGCGGCTAGATTGACCGGACTGGCGTATTGGCCCGGTAAAATGGCGCCGTAGATTTGGCCAGCGCCGGTTTGGCGCGAATATGATCGGCCAGTTTTTCGGCCATCATAATGGTGGTGGCATTCAGGTTGCCGGTAATAATCAGCGGCATGATCGAAGCATCAATCACACGCAGGTTTTGCAGCCCATGTACCCGCCCGTAGCCATCGACCACCGCCATATCATCTTCACCCATTTTGCAGCTGCAAGATGGATGGAACGCAGTTTCAGCGTGGTTACGGATAAATTCGTCCAGCTCGGCATCACTTTGTACCTGTTTGCCCGGGCTGATTTCTTCGCCGCGATAGGCATCTAAAGCCGGTTGATGCATGATGTCCCGGGTAATGCGGATGGCATCACGAAACTCGCGCCAGTCCTGTTCGGTACTCATATAATTGAACAGGATACTTGGATGCTGAAACGGATCTTTGGAGCGCAGTTTGACCCGCCCACGAGATGGAGAGCGCATAGAACCAACATGCGCCTGAAAACCATGCTGCTGAATGGCATTACTGCCATTGTAGTTAATGGCGACCGGTAAAAAGTGATACTGGATATTTGGCCAGGCAAACTCATCGGAGGTGCGGATAAAGCCACCGGCTTCAAACTGGTTACTGGCACCCACACCCTGACCTAAAAACAGCCATTCTGCGCCAATTTTTGGCTGGTTATACCATTTTAAGGCGGGATATAAGCTGACCGGTTTTTTGCACTGATACTGTAAATACATTTCCAGATGATCTTGCAGGTTTTCGCCCACGCCCGGTAAATCATGAACCACCGGAATCTCCAGGCTTTTTAGATGCTGGGCATTACCGACACCGGAACGCTGCAGAATTTGCGGGGACGCAATGGCACCCCCACAGAGCAGCACTTCTTTTTCAGCAAAGACTTGCTGTGGCTGCGCGGTACTTTGTCCCTGAAAATATTCAACTCCCACCGCCTGCTTGCCATGAAATAGAATTTTATTGGTCATGGCATGGGTGCGAATGGTTAAATTCGGGCGCTGTCTGGCCATATCCAGATAACCACGCGCCGTGCTGGAACGGCGTCCCTGTGGGGTTACGGTACGGTCCATCGGGCCAAATCCTTCCTGCTGATAGCCATTTAAATCATCGGTACGTGGATAGCCAGCCTGTACCGCAGCATCGACCATGGCATGAAACAGCTCGTTATTTCCGGCTTTCGGGGTGGCGACCTGTACCGGACCACTGTCGCCATGATAGTCATTGCCGCCAATATCACGGGTTTCGGCCTTTTTATAATAAGGCAGGCAGTCGGCATAGCTCCAATGTTCCAGTCCTTTCAAACTGGCCCATTGTTCCAGATCCATCGCATTGCCGCGGATATAACACATGCCGTTAATCAGGGAGGACCCGCCCAAGCCTTTACCGCGACCACATTCCATGCGGCGATTATTCATATACGGTTCCGGATCGGTCAGATAGGCCCAGTTATAACGCCGGCCCTGTAAGGGATAAGCCAGCGCGGCAGGCATCTGGGTACGAAAATCCAGCCGGTAGTCCGGCCCACCTGCTTCCAGGAGCAACACCGTCGTTTCTGGATCTTCGGTTAATCGAGCCGCCAGCACATTCCCGGCAGAACCTGCGCCAATAATAATATAGTCATAATTCATGCAGCATGATCCTCCCTTAAGCTGAAAATACAGATTGGAAAGGACTCAGTTCCACCTGAACCGATTTGGTCTGGGTATAGTGCTGTAAGGTCACCAGACCATTTTCACGGCCAACGCCTGACTGTTTATAGCCACCAACCGGCATTTCTGCTGGAGATTCACCCCAGGTATTCAGCCAGCAAATCCCAGCTTCAATCTGATGAATAATGCGATGGGCACGGCTTAAATCCGGACTGACCACACCAGCAGCCAGACCATAGGTGGTGGCATTGGCTCTGCGGATTACTTCATCTTCACTGTCATAGCTTAAGATGCTCATAACCGGGCCAAAAATTTCTTCCTGGACAATGCGCATTTCATCATGACAGTCGGTAAATACCGTGGGTTCAACAAAAGCCCCGTGCGCAAACTCAGCTGCCGCTGCGCGCTGTCCACCTGTTAACAGACGGGCGCCCTGTTGCTTGCCCAGCTCAATGTAATGCAATACTTTTTCCATATGGGCAAAGCTGGACAGTGGTCCAAAATTGGTGTTCGGGTCTAAAGGCTGCCCCATCCGCACATAAGGAATGCGCTGCAGAATCTTTTCTTCAAAAGCAGTTTTTAAAGCAGCAGGAATAAACACCCGGGTTCCATTGGTACACACCTGTCCAGAGCTGTAGAAATTGGCCATCATGGCGATATCGGCAGCCAGATCCAGATTGGCATCTTCACAGATAATTAACGGTGATTTTCCACCAAGTTCCATGGTGACTTCTTTTAAGCTGGACGCCGCCGCCTGTGCCATTACTTTTTTACCGGTACTCACACCGCCGGTAAAGGATACTTTGGCAATCTCTGGATGCTCAGTGAGGTAGCTACCCACATCGCCACCACCGGTCACCACATTAAAGACGCCGTCTGGTACTCCGGCTTCACTATAAATTTCGGCCAGTTTTAACGCGGTAAGTGGGGTAATTTCACTGGCTTTAAACACCATGGCGTTGCCTGCGGCCAAGGCCGGTGCAGATTTCCATAACGCAATCTGGATTGGATAATTCCAAGCGCCAATACCGGCCACCACACCCAGCGGTTCACGGCGGGTATAAATAAAAGAACTTTCTCTTAATGGAATTTGCTGGCCTTCGAGCGCTGGTAAAATGCTGGCATAATATTCCAGCACATCTGCCCCGGTCACAATATCGACGCTCCGGGTTTCACTTAAAGGCTTGCCACTGTCCAGGCTTTCAATTTCTGCCAGCTCATCATTGCGTGCCCGTAAAATGGCTACGGCCTGATTTAAAATGCGTGAACGCTGCATGGTGGTCATGGCTGCCCAGACTTTTTGTCCCTGTTTGGCAGACTGTACTGCCCGATCAACATCGGCCTGGTTACATGCCTGAATGGTGGCCAACACCTCAGCATTGGCCGGATTAATACTTTGGAATGTTTCAGAGGATGAAGCATCGACAAACTGACCGTGAATATAAGGTCGTTGTGTATTGAATTGCATCAATTGGTTCTCCTCGCAATTTAGTGAATATTGAGTTGCTGACGGATATAGTCGGCACAAATCTGAATAGGTAAATCGGCATCCAGTTCAGTGGTCATTAAGGAACCGCGTAACCAGAAACCGTCAATCAGTGCGGCCAGACCCTGCGCGGCGCGTTCAGCCTGCTCGCGGTCCAGCTGTTTGGCAAACTCATGCTTGATATTGGAATGCAGGCGATAATGGTTGACCTGCTGCAAACGGTGCAAGTCAGGTTGATGCATACTGTTGGCCCAGAATGCCAGCCAGGTTTTCATGGCGGCTTTATCGGTCTGTTCGGCCGAGAAATTGGCACGCACAATCGCAATCAGGCGCTGCTCCGGGGTGTTTTCTGCGGCGTTTAAACTGGCAGAAATGGCATCGCCCAGCTGTTGCAGCAAATAACGCATGGTCGCTTCAATCAGGCCATGCTTGCCCTGAAAATAATGACTGATGATGCCTGTAGACACACCTGCCCGCTGGGCAATCTGGCTGATAGATGCTTCAGCAAAACCCAGTTCATTAATGGCAGATAAGGTGGCATCAATTAGCTGTTGACGACGAATCGGTTGCATACCAACTTTAGGCATAAGATCGACCTGACTAATAAAAATCATGCACAAGGCAAGGTAACATATAAAAACGTTATTTTAATTGAACGTTCAATTAAAATAAATTATAGTCCCGTCTGCTTCCTGATGTACAGCTCAGTTTGTTTTTCATTTGCAAATGTTTGTAATGAGAGCCATGCCTATAGTCTGGTTAAGCCAAAACACACTGCGCTGTAGATCCGAATTAAAAAAATATGGTCACAGATTTATGCAAAAGAAAACTGAACAGACGACCGATAGTCTGAACAAAGTTGTCTTTTTTCTTTCGGCAACACTCATCCTGCTGTTTTCGCTGGTTACGATTTTATTTAATGACCAGGCGAATCAGCTCATTACCCAAATCTTGAACTGGGTCAGCCGGACCTTTAGCTGGTATTACCTGCTGGCGGCCACCTTATATCTGGTCTTTGTACTGTTTATTGCCCTGTCGCGTTATGGCGATATCAAATTAGGTCCCAAACATTCCAAGCCGGAATTTAGCCTGCTGAGCTGGTCGGCAATGCTGTTCTCGGCCGGAATCGGGATTGACCTGATGTTCTTCTCGGTGGCCGAACCGCTGTCTCACTATATGAATCCGCCTGTCGGCGAAGGTCAGACTTTTGAGGCTGCGCGCCAGTCAATGGTCTGGACCCTGTTCCACTATGGATTAACTGGCTGGAGCATGTATGCCTTGGTTGGCGTGGCTTTGGGTTATTTTAGTTATCGTTATAACCTGCCGCTAACCATCCGCTCGGCGCTTTATCCGATTTTTGGCAAGCGTGTTAATGGCTGGATTGGACATAGTGTTGATACCGCGGCCGTTTTGGGCACCATTTTTGGTATTGCCACCACCTGCGGGATTGGTGTGGTTCAGCTCAACTACGGCCTGCATGTACTGTTTGATGTGCCAGAAAACCTGCTGATCCAGTCGGCGCTGATTGCCGTTGCAGTCATTATTACTATTATTTCCGTGACTGCGGGTGTCAATAAAGGTATTCGGGTTCTGTCTGAAATTAATATCTATGTATCAATCGGGTTGCTGCTCTTTATTCTCTTTATGGGAAATACAGAGTTTTTATTAGCGGCTCTAATTCAGAATTTTGGTGATTATCTCAGCCAGTTCCCGAAACTCTCTTTAAGCAGTTTTCCTTTTGAGCAGCCTAAAGAATGGATGAACAGCTGGACCCTGTTTTTCTGGGCCTGGTGGATTGCCTGGTCGCCATTTGTCGGCCTGTTCCTGGCGCGAATTTCCCGTGGCCGAACCATCCGTGAATTTGTGGCCGGTACCTTAATTATTCCCCTGCTGTTTACCCTGACCTGGCTGTCAATTTTTGGAAATAGCGCCCTGCACAGCGTAATTTTTGATGGCAATACCCAGCTGGCCACCACCGTATTGGCCAATCCGGCACATGGTTTCTATGACCTGCTTGCCCAATATCCGTGGTTCCCATTTCTGGCCGGCGTCGCTACCATTACCGGTTTGCTGTTTTATGTGACTTCTGCCGATTCAGGCGCACTGGTACTGGGGAATTTCACCACCAAATTTACCAATATTGAACATGATTCGCCGCGCTGGTTAAGTGTCTTCTGGGCACTGGCGATTGGTTTACTGACTTTGGCCATGCTGATGGCCAATGGCGTGACTGCACTGCAAAACACCACCATTATTATGGGGCTGCCTTTTAGCTTTGTGATTTTCTTTGTGATGGCGGGTCTGTACAAGTCATTAAGACTGGAAGATTTCCGTCAGGCCAGTACCAGCATGAATGCGGCACCCGTGGTCGGCAATGTCGACATCTTTAACTGGAAAAAACGCCTCAGCCGGGTAATGCTGCATGCCAATTTATCGCAAACCCAGCAAATGCTGGAAGAGGTCTGTAAACCGGCAATGCAGGCGGTGGCCACAGAATTCATCAACAAAGGCATTCAGGTCGATCTGGCGGAAAAAGCCCTGGATGATGAACCGGAACTGTCACATCTGGATTTAACCATTCAGCTGGATGAAGAAGAAAACTTCGTTTACCAGATCTGGCCAATCCGTTATGACACACCCAACTTCAGTTCACGCGGCAAACGCACCAAGAAATACTATTACCGTCTGGAAACCTATCTGTTTGAAGGCTCGCAAGGCAATGATCTGGTGGGTTATAGCAAGGAACAGGTCATTAACGACATTCTGGATAAATACGAGCGCCATTTGATGTTCTTGCACATCAACCGGATTAGTCCAGGCAAGCGCCCGCTCTTTCCAGACCCGGATCAATAAGGAATCTGTAGGATGTCTGAATCGCTTCACGCCTTTGCACTGTTTTTCTCATTATTAAACCCGTTTTTAATGAGTATTTATATGCTCGGCATTATCCGTAATTCCGAGGCCCGAGTGTTTAATCGCGCCCTGATTCAGGGCAGTTTAATCAGCTTTGTGGTGTTTATTATTTTCGCCAAAACCGGTGAAGCCTTTTTTCATGATGTCCTGCATGTCCGTTTTGAATCTTTCCAGATTTTTGGCGGGATTATTTTTCTGGTGATTGGTTATCGCTATGTGTTTGAAGGCGCCGATACCATTGGGGTGATGCGCGGTGCGCCACATCATTTGGCCGGCACCATTGCCATGCCGTTTATGATTGGCCCGGGAACCATCAGCGCCGCGGTCATTACTGGAATTCAGCTAAGCCTGTGGCAACTGGTGCTGGTGATTTTTGTGACGCTATTTCTGACCTGTAGCCTGCTTATTTTAATGAAATATGCGCATGATCATTTGCAGCATAAACATTCCAATTATATTGATTTGTATGTCGATATTGTCGGGCGTCTGGCTGCCTTGCTGATTGGGACCATTGCCATTGATATGATTGTGACCGGTGTCAGCGGAATTATGCAGAGCTAAACGTCCATTTTAGATGCTCTAAACCAAAACCCTCTTTCAATTTGAAAGAGGGTTTTTTATTGATATTTGAATGTTTAGCTGTTTAAGAAATCTGCTCCAGCGGCTGCGTATTGTAAGCATCCGGCTAACACAGCCTTACCAAGCGATCCTATAAGCCTTAATTTAGTTCCCACCTAAAAACAAGTGGGG
>NZ_JAAZQY010000025.1:0-40071 GCF_012371315.1 Acinetobacter sp. A1 | reverse complement strand
TACGTTTAACTCGTTGTTCTCGTTTATGTTCCATAAAATAAGTCTCTTAAGGTGTAAACTTATTTCAGGACGGGACAGTTATGCAAATAAAAAAGCCTTGGAAAATCCAAGGCTTTTTTTGTCCGATTCGGTAAACGAATTAACGTTTAGAGAATTGTGGACGTTTACGTGCTTTACGTAAACCAAGTTTCTTACGTTCAACTTCACGAGCATCACGAGTAACGAAACCAGCTTGACGAAGAGCAGGTTTTAAAGTGTCGTCAGATGCGATCAATGCACGAGTAATACCGTGACGGATAGCACCAGCTTGACCACCAATACCACCACCAGCAACAGTGATGTAAAGGTCATATTTGTCAGTAGCTTCAAGAAGTTCTAACGGTTGACGTACGATCATACGAGCGGTTTCACGACCGAAATATTGCTCAAGAGTACGGTTGTTAATTACGAGTTTACCTGTACCAGCTGATAAGAAAACACGTGCAGTTGCGGTCTTACGGCGACCTGTACCATAATTAGTAGCCATGTGCTGTATCCCTTAGATGTCCAAAACTTGTGGCTGTTGAGCTGTGTGAGGATGCTCAGCACCAGCGTACACTTTCATTTTCTTGATCATAGCATAACCAAGAGGACCTTTTGGCAACATGCCTTTTACAGCGCGTTGGAAGATTTCTTCTGGTTTGTGAGCAACTAATTTCTCGAAATTAGTTTCACGGATACCACCAGGGAAACCAGTGTGGCGATAGTATTTCTTATCAAGTGATTTGTTACCAGTCACTTGAACTTGCTCAGCATTGATAACAACGATGTAGTCACCAGTGTCAACGTGAGGAGTATAAGAAGTTTTGTGCTTACCGCGTAAACGACGAGCGATTTCTGTCGCAAGGCGACCTAGAGTTTTGCCAGAAGCATCAACAACGTACCAGTCGTGTTGAACTTCAGCTGGCTTAGCGCTGAGAGTTTTCATTAAACCACTACCTATTATAGTTGGTTTGGACTATGGAAGCTGTCCAAACAAAAAGGAGTCCGAATTCTACCTGAAATTAACTCGAACCACAATGGAAATGTCACATTTTAAGCTCTATATTTTAGCGAGCTTAAATACAAAAGAAAAGTTGAATAAATTTGTCACATTCAACATTAAAAGCTCAGATTTATGCTGTTTTAAATCGCCTTTATAGGCTTTAAAGTAAGATTTTTAGCAGACAATATTGGAACAAAAGGGGGATGGGATGTCGCAAGATTCACAATCAGAAATACAGCAGCAGTCTGATCTACCTATTTCAAAATTCATTAAATTTATTGCTGGATGTTTTATTACATTGCTTAGTGTTTATATGCTGGCTTTTGTAGTATTGGGTGCTGTATATGGTGTGGATGTGTTTAGCATTCTGTTGCTGTATTCAATTTTTTTCCATTTAGCACTTTTTCCATTTTTATTGTATGGCGTCGGTGGACTTATATTGTTGTGCTTAGCAGACACCCAATATCGGATGGTACTGAAAAAATCACAAAAATTTTTGATGATGGGGCTGTTATTGGGTGTTGCTGTTACCGCTATTTCTGAATGGGCGCATGTGCAAGGGATTTTGCAGACTCGATTTATCTTGGACTGGAAATAAAACAATCAACTAAGATGGCGCTATACTTTAATTATCCTTAGATAAATCTGGACTGAGCATTTATGCGACCTTTATATGTCACCAGTGGTGAACCCGCAGGGATTGGACCTGATATTTGCTTGAGTTTGGCAGACCGAGTGGATGAGCGTCCAATTGTGGTATTGGCAGATCATCAATTATTACAACAACGTGCCGAAATTCTAAACCAAAAAGTCGAATTGATTGAATATTTAGGTCAGCAGCACGCAGCTGCAGTGGGGCAGTTGTATGTTGAACATGTGCCCTTGGCCGCAGAGGTACAACTTGGTCATTTAAATGCTCAAAATGCGGCTTATGTGTTAGAGCAATTACGTCGTTCTGCATCGTATGCCATGACGGGTAAAAGTGTCGGTGTTGCGACAGCGCCAGTACAAAAATCGATTATTAATGAAGCGGGCATTTCGTTTAGTGGACATACTGAATATTATCAGGAGTTTGCAGGTGTAGAACGTGTGGTGATGATGTTGGCGACTAAAACGCTACGTGTTGCCCTCGTAACAACGCATTTACCGTTACGTGCAGTTGCAGATGCGATTAGCAAAACACGTTTGCAGCAGGTGATTGATATTTTGCTGCATGATTTAAAAAGTAAATTTAAGATCGAGCATCCTAAAGTGTTGGTGTGTGGTTTGAATCCACATGCGGGTGAAGATGGTTATTTAGGCATGGAAGAAATTGAAGTCATTAATCCTGTGCTGCAAAATTACCGTAACCGTGGGGAAAACCTAAGCCTGAGTTTGCCTGCAGATACGTTGTTTACCCCTGAAAATTTAAAAGATGCTGATGCAGTATTGGCGATGTATCACGATCAGGGTTTACCTGTGTTAAAATCTCAGGGCTTTGGTGAAGCAATTAATATTACTTTAGGCTTACCGTTTATTCGCACTTCAGTCGATCACGGCACAGCGCTCTCCCTCGCAGGTACAGGACTTGCGAAAAGTTCTAGCTTGCATGTTGCTGTCGATTTAGCGCTGGATTTAGCACGTTCATAATCTCAGCTTGGAAATCTTTATGTATCAAATTAATGCCCTAAACCCAAAGGAAGAAGGGCATCAGGCTCGTAAACGCTTTGGTCAAAACTTTTTACATGACCAACGTGTGATTGCCAAAATTGTACGCTCTGTTAACCCACGTCCGGGTGATAATATTATCGAGATTGGGCCGGGTTTGGCTGCATTGACCTCACCTTTAATTGGTGAGTGTGATGCCTTGACTGTAGTGGAGTTAGACCGTGATTTGGCTGCAGGCTTGCCAGGGCGTGTACCGCATCCCGAACGTTTGACTATTGTTGAAAGTGATGCCCTGAAATACGATTTTAGTGAATTATTTGCTGAAGGCCGTCCTTTACGTGTGGTTGGGAACTTGCCTTACAATATTTCGACTCCGTTATTGTTCCATCTCTTGGAATTTGGCGACAAAGTTAAAGACATGCACTTTATGCTGCAAAAAGAAGTGGTGGATCGTATTACCGCATCGCCAAATACCAAAGAATATGGTCGTTTGTCGGTGATGATGCAGTATTACTGCAAGCCAACCTTCTTGTTTGAAGTGCCACCTGGTGCATTTAACCCACCGCCTAAAGTGACTTCTGCAGTATTTCGCTTAGAACCCTATGCAACCAAACCGATTATTGCCAAAGATGAAAAAGCATTGGCACGTTTGGTGTCGCATGTCTTTACCCAGCGTCGTAAAACTTTACGCAATAGCTTAAAAGGCATGTTGGCTGAAGATGCATTTGAGCGTGCAGGGGTAGACCCAATGGCACGTCCAGAAACTTTAAGTTTGGAAGCATTTGTCGCATTGGCAGATCAAATGGTGAGTTAATGGCAGAAATTCGATACAACTATGTGATTGGCGATGTACAGGGCTGCTTTGAAGCCCTGAAACTGTTACTTAAAGAAATCCAGTTTGACCCTGATCAGGATTTTATCTGGTTTGCTGGCGACTTGGTTGCACGTGGTGAAAACTCAATTGGTGCATTGCGCTTTATTAAAAAACTGGTCGATCGCGGCGTTGCAGCAACAGTTTTAGGCAATCACGATTTGACGCTGTTAGCAGGCGCACGTGGCTTAAAGAAAATTAAAGAGCAAGACAATACCCGCGATGTAATTGATGCGATTGACAGTGATGATTTAATTGACTGGCTACGCAAACAGCCTTTGTGTCTTTTTCCGAATGAAAATACGATTTTGACCCATGCAGGTATTCCCCATATTTGGGATGCTGCACAAACAGCAGCCTATGCTAAAGAAGTCGAAGCGGTCATTGGGCATGAAGATTTTGCTGTGGTGGATGCATTTTTTAAGGAAATGTATGGGGCAGAACCTACAGTTTGGTCGGATGATTTAACGGGACATGCGCGTTTACGTTGTATTACCAATTATTTGACCCGTATGCGTTTAGCCAATTTACAGGGTGGTTTGGAGTTCAGCTTTAAAGATGCCTTAGATGACCCGATGCCAGAAGGTTTTAAACCGTGGTTTGAATATCCATCTTTAGCTGCGCAAACACATCAAATCGTATTTGGTCATTGGGCGGCATTGCAAGGGAAAAGGGTAGCTGACAATATTCAAAATGTAGATGGCGGTTGTGTGTGGGGCAATCAGCTCATGGCGTATCGTTTGGAAGATCAGCAATTGTTTGCAGTGGATAATCCGCTGGCAGAATGGTAACAATACTTTATCTTTATAATTTGAAAATGTGATGTCGAAATGAAAACAGCCACCTATTAAAGTGGCTATTTTTATCTTGAATTTTATTGAATCCGAATCCAAGTTTGGCTTCGACCTAGTGTAGATACCCCCATATAAGCGCGCAAAGTCAAGCGCTTACCTGTCGAGTTGAGGCGAATTTTTGCATCGTAAATACGACCTGCCAATGGATCAATTACGCGTCCTTTTTCGTAATTATTGCTGTCTTTGACTTGTTGTAAGCCTTTTAAAATGTCCATCCCTAAAATAGGTTGGTTAGTATAGGGCGCAGGGCATTTATTACAGAGTTCACGTGGGGTATAACCTGGACGTGGAGTTACTTTAATAATTTTACCCGTATAGGTTTGATTGGCTTCTTTACGAATTTCGATGACAGCTTTGGGTGAGCCTGTTTTATCATCAATTTGTTGCCAAGTGCCCGCTAAATCTTGTGCCATCGCCAAAGTGCTAAGGCTGCCGAAGATGACGGCTATTCCTAAAGCCAATTTTTGAATCATTTTATTTCCCTTACTCGGTCTTTGCAGCTAGTCTAATCTCTGAATAGGGCTTGAACAAAGCCCTGAGGATCTTGAAAAAATGACCGATGCGACACTATGCGTTAGATTTTATTGACGAATCCACGTTTGTGTCCGACCAATGGCGGAAATTCCGACATAACCACGCAAGGTTAGGCGTTTACCGTTGGCAGCAAGACGTCCTTTTAAGCTGTACATTTTGCCTGCAAGTGGATCAAGAATACGCCCGTTGGCATAGTTGTTGTTATCCACATGTTGTAAACCTTTAATAATTTCTAAGCCTACAAGTGGTTTATTGGTATATGGTGCAGGGCAATCGACACAAATGGTTTTAGGGGTATAGCCTGCACGTGGTGTGACTTTGACAATTTTACCCGTAAACGTGCCATTTTCCGCTTTGGTAATTTCAATTAAAGCCTTAGGTGAGCCAGTTTTGTCATCAATGCTTTGCCAAGTTCCAGTTAAGTCTGCAGCAAATAAACTGCCACTGAACATTAAGCTTGCAAATGCACCTATCAGTAAATTTTTCTTCATATCAGTTCCTTTGATTGCCGAAATTGATCACAGAGGTTTATTCAAGATATAAAGCGGGTTGTGGTAGGAGTCAAGCGATTTGAGAAAAAATTAATCTTAAAGTTGCGACTAAAATGTAAGAAAACTAATAAAAAATGCCACGAACGTGTGGCATTTTAAGTGAAAAGTAAAGCGATTAATTAGTCGCTTTTAATCCAAGTTTGGCTGCGTCCTAGAGCAGATACGCCCACATAACCACGCATGGTCAGACGTTTGCCATTGCTGCTTAATTTGGCTTTGGTGCTGTAGATATTGCCGTTTAATGGGTCAATAATTTTTCCACCAGAGAAGTTAGTGCCACCTGTATGTTTTAAGCCTTTGAGTATATCCATTCCTAAAATAGGTTGGTTGGTATAAGGCGCAGGACAGTTGACACAGGTATCTTTAGGAGTGTAGCCAGGACGAGGAGTAACTTTGACAATTTTAGCCGTATAGGTGCCATTGGCTTCCTGACGAATTTCTAAAATTGCTTTTGATGAACCTGTTTTGTCATCAATATTTTTCCAAGTACCCGTAATATCTTGAGCTAGCGCAAAACTTCCTAACGCTGAGCAGATTAAGGCAACGGTGAGTTTCATCTTGACCATGTTCAATGTTCCTTGTTTTTGGCTAACTGGATATTTCATAGTAAAAAGAAAGTTAAAACTCGACAAGTCTAAATAAGTGATTGCTCAGTCACATTTTTTGTAAATACAGTATAAAAGTTGGCAGCCACACTGCGGTAAATACTGCATTGACGGCCATACCAAAGGCGGCATAACGTCCAGCTACGCTACCACGTTGCCAAGCTTGGGCGGTTCCAATTGCATGCGCAGCCAGACCTAAAGCCAAACCAGAGGCGCGTTCATCATTGATGTGTCTTAAGATAAAAGGTGAGAACGCGGCACCTACAACACCTGATAAAATCACAATCAAGACTGCCAGTTGAATTGGGGCTTCCAAAAGTGTGGCGATGTTAATGGCAATAGGCGTGGTTACGGCACGAGTGGCAAAGGCCATAATATCGGCACTAGACATGTGCAAGGCATAGGCCAGTCCCATAGGTAGGGCTACAGCACTGATGCTGGCAAACAGTAGAATACCTAAAATGGCTTTTAGTGGTAAATCGTCATAACGCATGGCGGCCAGAGGAATGGCCAGTGCCACCGTCACATAACCCAATAATTGATTAAAAATAGGGTTGGTTTGTGCCATGTAATTTTCGTAAGGAATCCCAAAAATGTATAACAGCAGCAGCACAAAGAACATGCCAAAGACAATTACAGGAATTTGCGGCACTTTTTGGTTGCAAGGTTTTGCCAGAACATAGGCAATGAGGGTGATTAAAAAACCATATAAAACAGATAACATTTTAATCTCCTACAACCAGCGTTTTGCCATTTTGGCATAGAGCCAAAGCGGAATGAGGGTGCTGATACACAGTACAATCAGAAAGATTGGTATTTGTTTGCCCATGTGGGTCAGCATGATCAGTGAACCTGCGCTAATAGGTAAAAAGGCAAATGCACTTTCTTTCATGATTTTGTTGTTGGTATCGACCAAACGAGCAGGAATTTTGCTGAGTTTGCGCCAAGTAAATAAGACCGCCAATAAACTGAGCAAGCCCACTAAATTGCCAAGTTCTGGGTGATTAAACTGAGTCATGATCCATACTGCGGCTTCACGAAACACAATAATCAAGAGGAGTGTGCCGATCCATGCTGGCCAGTCTATCTGTTTTATTCTGCTCATTTTGATCTTTCGTTAAAATTTCACTTATCACGTTTTAACCGATCTGATCATCAATTTCAAATGCTTCTAACGGACGTTTAAATTGTTCCGCCTGCGCACCTAAAATTTCTTCAATCGGTAAATGTGCCTGTTTAATCAGTTGTTCCAATTTGTGAGGCGCCATATTGACCTGTAGCAGCAATTGTCCCTGATCATCATAGTGTTCAGATTGAATGACGTTCAGTTCATACAGTTGATTGCGCAATTTGCCATAGGCAGGTTGTAGTTTGAGTTCAAATGGCTGAATTTGTCCCATCAGACACTCATGCACGGCCTGTTTTAATAACTCCAATCCTTGGCCTGAATGCGCTGAAACATAAACACGGTCAGGTTGATGCGGTTTGGCATAGACAATTTTAGCTGTTTCACCTGACACATCAATTTTATTGTAAACCCGAAGAATAGGCACATCTGCGCCAATTTCTTTGAGTACGCCTTCCACCGCTTCAATTTGTTCCATCAGGTCGGGGCTGCTTGAATCAATCACATGCAACAGCAAACTGGCTTCTAAGGTTTCTTCCAGTGTGGCTTTAAAAGATTCCACCAGTGAGTGAGAAAGGCTGCGTACAAAACCTACGGTATCTGCGAGGACTAAGCGACCAATACCATCCCATTCTAAACGGCGTAGGGTGGGGTCAAGGGTAGCAAACAGTTGGTCTGCCGCATAGACATCACTTTGCGCCAAAATATTAAATAGGGTGGATTTTCCTGCATTGGTATAGCCTACCAGCGACACGGTTGGAATAGCAGCTTTTTGTCTTGCCACTCTGCCTTGCGCACGGGTTTGACGTACTTTGTCGAGTTTGGCTTTGAGTTGCCCCATACGAATACGTAATAGGCGGCGGTCTGTTTCAAGTAAGGTTTCGCCTGGGCCACGTAAGCCGATACCACCTTTTTGGCTGTCTAAGTTGCTGCGACTGCGCACTAAGCGTGAAGACAGGTGTTGTAATTGTGCCAATTCAACTTGTAATTTACCTTCGTAAGTACGAGCACGCTGGGCAAAAATATCTAAAATCAGTTCGGTACGATCGACCACACGGCACTGCATCACTTTTTCTAAATTACGTGCCTGCGCAGGGCTGAGTGCATGGTCAAAAATCACCAAATTAGCATCGTGCTGTTGCACCAATGCGGCAATTTCTTCGGCTTTGCCTGAGCCAATAAACAGTTTGGCATCGGGTTTGCTGCGTTGTGTGTAGACGTGTTGTACGACCTCTGCACCTGCAGATTCAGCCAAGAGCTGAAATTCTTCTGCATCTAAGTCTTCGAGTATTTGTACCTGAACACTCACCAGTACAACACGTTCGCCTTCTTGATGAGGCACAAAATTTTCCACTCAGCGCAATCTCCCTACTAAAGCTTTATTCTAGTAGAAAAACTGATCGTGCAGGGAATTAGATGACTGGATTTTTTTGTGCCTATCTTTATTGCTATTTAGGCGTTGGTCACAGCAATTGGGGGGATTTCTATACTGAATTTGCCTCATTTAAATTTTGCAAAAAGTCGCATTTTTAGCGGGCAGATTCGGTTTTTATTATCAATGCAAGTTCAGATTGAACAGTATAGAATGAGCAAAATATGTGTTGTTCGATCTATAGACCAAGTTTACTTGCGACTTATATTCGATATTTTGCGTTTAACAATTAGTGATCACCTTATGAACCCAGCTGTTGAAACTCATTCCTCTCCAATTCATGGCTTTGCCAAGTTTGCCTTATACAGCAAAAAAGTACTGGCCACAGCGGGAGCTATTGGCGAAGGGTTTTATCTGGTCTATCGTCACCAATTGTATAAAGACACCAACAACCCGCATAACACCCGTTATGTGCAGTATTTTTGCCGTCAGTTGTGCAAAGTTTTTAATATTGAAGTGCAAGTTCATGGTGAAATTCCGCATGATCCTGCGCTATGGGTCAGCAATCATATTTCATGGTTAGATGTTGCTGTGTTGGGTTCAAGTGCTCGGGTCTTTTTTCTTGCCAAGGCTGAAATTGAAAAATGGCCGTTATTGGGTAAATTAGCCAAAGGTGGCGGGACGCTATTTATTAAGCGTGGCTCTGGAGACTCAGTCAAAATTCGTGAACAAATCACGCAATTTTTAAAGCAGGATATTCCGGTGTTGTTTTTCCCTGAAGCAACGACTTCAGATGGTACTAAAATTAAAAAAGTACATGGTCGTATTTTAGGGGCTGCGATTGAAGCTAAGCGGCCAGTACAAATTTGTTTGATTTGTTATGTAAATCAACAGGGTGAGCTAGATACCGTTGCTCCGTTCATTAATGACATGACTTTTGTAGACCATGTGAAAGATGTGTTGGAAATGCCTAAAGTAACGGCACATTTAATGGCACTGCCTGCAATTTCGGTAGAAGGTCACAACATAGAATCTTTAACTGCCGTGGTGCAAGCGAACATGACCGAAGGTTTGGCAGAGTTACATGCTAAAGTGTTGAAACCACAAGCGGCTGCATCATAAAAGCGGTGTGAGCTGAGCTGATTTAAAAATCAGCTCATGCATATAAACAAGTTAAGACTACATAAAGCCTTCAATTGGCAGCCATGAGGCGACTTTCATAGCCGCACGTTGATACCATTTCATACCTGGCTCTTTTTTCAGAATTTTGGTTTCACCTTGTGGTGTTTTCATTTGCCACTGAATATTCTGCTGTGCATCTAGAACCAGTTTGTAGGCATATTTAGCCAAATTGGCATCCATGGTTTGGTGTACGGCACGGGCCAAAGGTGGGCTGTTTAAAATCACACCGATTTCAGTATTTAAATAAGCCGAACGTGGATCAAAATTAAAAGAACCAATAAAGACTTGTTTTTCATCTAAAGCCATGAGTTTGGCATGCAAGCTGGAACGGCTCAGACCTTTCATGCTGACTTTGGCTTTTTTGGAAATTTCATCGGTATGGGTGTTGAGGTTTTCCACTTCAGGGCGAGCCAAGAATTCATACAGTTGCACATTGTTGGCCAGTAAATCCTGCCGATATTTGGCATAAAACGCATGTACCACAGGTACATCATTGGCTTTAAAGGAGTTGGTCAAGACACGTACCTGAATACCATCATCGGCTAAGTCTTTAAGTTTTTGAGCACCAGACTGTTCAGGGACGAAGTAGGCCGAAATAATATCGACACTATCGCTGGGCTTTTCCAAGTGATTGAGTAACTGAAAATTGAGATGCTCTTCTTTAGAGGCACGATCTTTAATTTTGCTTGGAGCATCTTTCACGACTTCGGCACTGACCCAATCAAACTGGATGTTGTGCATCATCCATTCTTCAATGGCTTTGGAGCGTCTAACCAAGTCTAGATAATTTTGTACAGTGGCTTCTTGGTAGTGTTGTTCGAGTTGTTGCTTTAGACCTTCATAACGCAAGGTGTAATGGCGTGGATTGACCAGTTGCTTGACTGAATAGGCGTAGTCATCATTCCAGTATTCATCAAAAGAATGGATGATTTCATCGGAAGCTGAGCCGACCAGCATGACATCCACATCGGAAAATTGATAATTTTCACTGACGTTATAGTACTGATTACTCATATTGCGACCACCAATCAGAGAAATTTGGTTATCGGCAATAAAGCTTTTGTTGTGCATGCGACGGTTAATACGTTTTAAATCCAGAATCATGTCCATCGCACGATAATGACGAAAGCGATACGGGTTATATAGTTTGATGTCGATGTTGCTGTGCTGATCGAGTGCGAGATAAATGCCTTCCATTTTCTTAGCATTGTTATCATCGACCAACAAACGCACTTTTACCCCACGATCTGCTGCACGAATAATGGCATGTAGCGCAAGTGCACCAATTTTGTCGTTATCCCAAATATAATATTGTAGGTCTAAAGACTTTTCTGCTCTATTAATCAGGTAGATGCGGGCTGCTAAAGCTTCTAGCGGGTCATACAGAACATGATATCCCGTCAGTTGTGGATTTTTCTCACGTAGTGGCAGCACGATTTTGGCCAAACTGGTTTGGTCGGTTGCAGTTTCAAATGCCATCTGAATTGGATGTTCAATTTGTTTGGGCAAGGTACTGCAGCCTGAACTGGTCAGAATAAGGGCACAACTCAGCCATAACACATGGCGGCGCTGGAGGTTGCATCGAATGGATGAGCTGTGGTCTGCCAAATTCAATTCCTTTTCTGCAGATGGGGAGAAAATAAGTCAAAAATAGAGTTTGAGTATAATTGTCAGCTATGAAAAGATAAATATGACAATGGTGTGTAGACGACGAGCAAAGGTGCCGTGTTGCTATCTCAATGACAGCAACATTGAGCAGCTGCAGTATGACGTAACAGAGAACAATTATGTGGAATAATGATTCGGTGGTGTTGTATTTTTATATTGGCATGGCAATTTTAGCGGTGTGGGCGGTTTCGCAAGCATGGCGCAGTCAGGCCAATACCGAAACCATTCATCCGTTCAAAGCCTTTGTGCATTTATTGGCATTTTATTTGTCTTATCTGTTGCCGCCATTGGTGTTCTTTAGTATCTATGCTGGGATGCAAGGCTATTATTCTGTTCATGAAGCGATTTTTGTATTTGTGGTTAGCGCCGTATTGAGTTATGCACGTTTTATAGAACCGCATTTAATTCAGGTAAAAACCACTAAATATCAGATTCATGCAGACCGCCGTTTATTAAAACCTGTCAAAATTGCCTTAATTGCAGATTTACATATTGGTTTGTTTTCTGGGCATGAACGTCAGCTCAAGCAAATTGTGAAAAAAATCAATTTGCAAAACCCCGATATTGTGGTCGTGGCGGGAGATTGGACCTATGAACCTGAAAATAAACTGGCTCAGGAACTTGCTGTATTAAAAGAGATTTGTGCGCCTGTGTATTCGGTCAATGGGAACCATGATGAACAGTACCCAGGTCCGCCTATTCAAGAACTTTTACAAACGGCTTTGGCACAAAATAATGTAATTGATATTGAAGGGAAGATTGTCGAGTTTGACGAGTTCCGTTTGTTGGGTATTGGCGATTTGTGGGCAGGTAAAACCGACATGCGTTATATGCCCGATTTACCTCAAGACAAGCCGTGGGTGTTGTTATCACATAACCCAGATACAGTAGATATGGTACCTAAATTACCAACTCGTCCGCTGATGTTGGCAGGACATACCCATGGTGGGCAAGTTGAGTTGCCATGGTTAACCGATTATGTGATGAAAAAAGTATCGATTTTAGGGCATAAAAAAGGTTTATATCGGCATGATCATGCTGATGTTTTTGTGACGGTGGGCACGGGCATGGTGGGTGTGCCGTTTCGTTTTGGCGTGCCGCCTACCATTGATATTATTGAATTGTTATGACATTAATTTAAATAAAAAACCAGCCTCGGCTGGTTTTTTAATGTGATTTTATTTACTTAGATTTGATTGTTCACATCATCATGCTTGGTTTCACGAATCAGTAAAAAAGCCATTAAAGATAAGATAGATGCTGCACTCAGGTAATAGCCGACTGCTGCTAAGCCATAGCTGGTGGCAAGTTTAGTAGCAATGAGTGGGGCAAAAGATGCACCAAAAATACCTGCCAAGTTAAAGGTCAAGGCAGAACCTGTGTAGCGAACAGAAGTTGGAAAAATCTCGGATAAGACCGTACCAATTGGCCCATAGGTCAGTCCCATAATGGCCAAGCCAATGCACAGGAAAATAAAGACCACCCATGTACTGCCCGAAGCAAGCATATCGGCAAAGAATAAACCAAAAATCGCTGAGATAATACACACTGCAATTGACGTAGTTTTACGCCCAAATTTTTCTGCCAATACCGCAGACAAAGGAATAAAAGCCGCAAAGCATAAGGTGGCTAACAGTTGAAGTTTTAAAAACTCTTCACGTGAATAGCCTAATTGTTTGGTGCCCCATTGTAAGGCAAATACCGTGGTTAGATAAAACACCACAAAGGTACAAATAGCAGCTACGGTACCTAAAACCAGCATTTTAGAATGCTTTTTAAAGACCTGAATAAATGGCACATTCACTTCTTTTTGTTTATTGAGCACTTTTTGAAAGGCTGGGGTTTCATGTAATTTTAAGCGAATCCATAAACCTACAATGACCAGTAAGGCACTGGAAATAAATGGAATACGCCAACCCCACGCCATAAAGTCTTGTTCAGACATTAAAGCACCTAAAGTTAAGAAAGAGCCTGTCGCCAGAATGAAGCCAATGGGTGCGCCTAATTGCGGGAACATACCATACCAAGCTCGCTTGCCTTCGGGTGCATTTTCAGTGGCTAATAGTACTGCCCCCGACCATTCTCCACCTAAGCCTAAGCCTTGTCCTAAACGGCATAGTGCCAAAAGTAAGGGTGCAACAATACCAATTTGTGTATAAGTTGGCAGTAAGCCAATACAGACGGTGGAAATACCCATGGTCAGTAAGGCTGCAACCAAGGTGGCTTTGCGCCCAATCCGATCACCCAAATGTCCAAACAGGGCTGCACCAATAGGACGTGCAATAAAGGCAATTGCAAAGGTGGCCAGTGACTGAATGGTGGCAGTCATTGGGTCGGTACTGGTCGGAAAGAACAGATAGGGGAAGATGATCACTGCCGCAGTGGCATAGATATAAAAGTCAAAAAACTCGATGGTTGTACCGACCAAGCTTGCAGTCAGTACTCGAAATTTAGAATTTTGAGTCGGCTGTTCAGCGGCAGCAGTAGATGAAGATGCCATACAGGACCTTATGTAAGTGAATTTGAAAATATAATTCAGCACAGACAGAAGAGGTGCAGCTGTAATCGCAAATACTTCTTGCAGTTATACTTTTTTGAACAAGAAATAAGTCAAAAGATGTTATCTCAGGACTTAATCAAATACTGAGAAATCCACACATGATGGATGACTGTATCTTTAGAGCGATTAAATCACATACAGATAAATTGACAAAAAGTGCGCTCCTGCACCAATCAAGACAAATACATGCCAAATTGCGTGGGTATATCTTACGCGTTTTAAGGCATAAAACAATGCACCCACCGTGTAAGCAAGGCCACCAATCAGTAAAAAAGTTAGTGCTTGGCTGCTTAAATAGGCCTGCATATCATCCATGACCAAAACGGCCAACCAGCCCATGACCAAATAAGCAATTAAAGAAATTTTATGAAAACGGTTGATAAATACCAGTTTGAACAAGGTGCCAATTAGGGCAATGATCCACAGTGCAATTAATAAATATTGTGCTTTGGGCGTAGGGATGGCAATAGAGAGAAAAGGGGTGTAGGTGCCTGCAATTAAATAATAAATGGCAGTGTGATCAAGCTTTTTATAAAAATAGCGGCGGTCTGCAGCAGTTGCCATGTGATACAGCATAGAGGCAGAAAAGAGCAACACCATACTAATGGCATAGGCCCATAAACCTAGCCATTGTCCTGTACTCAGGTATGCGCCTTTGATCAGTAAAAAAATACCGCCAATTAATGCCAAAGCTGCACCAATACCGTGGCTCAGATAGTTAATCCGTTCCTCTTGATGGTCATAATCTGGTACTAAAGGCGCATTCAATTTCATAGGTGTTCTTTTTTATTTATACAACTGTATAGTAATTCAATTTTGCTTTTAGGGTAATAACATTTAAACTTGAATTGTAATTTTTTCAGGTTTTCACTATGTCGACTTTGGCTTCTCCCTCTGCGCAGGAACAACAATTCTTGGAGGCTTTTCAGCAAGCCATTGATACACAAAAACTTGATCGTGTGGTACTTAGCCAGTACAAAGGCGAATTGGAACAATTAGAAAAAATTACCCTGCGTATTATTCAACTCAATCAAGAGCAGGTATTGAGTTGTTTGTATCGTCATAAAACGCAGGATATCACCAAAAATTATCCTTTGGCGCAAGCCCAGTCACAATTGAGTCAGTTATTGGCAGATTGTAAACAGGCGAATTTATTTACCCTAGATCAAGAAATTCAGCTTAAAAAGAATAAAAAGAAAGCCATGCTCAGTATGAGTAAAGCGGTAACAGCGGCTGCAAAACCCAAAGAGCAACAAGGGCATGATCGTGAAAAGCAACGCTATGTTGAGCAAAGCAGTCCTTTTTTACAGCCTCTAGGTATTACTGATGCGCAGGCGCAGATTATTCCAAGCATGGCGCGCAAGTGGAAACAGATTAATAAATTTATTGAAATTTTTGCGGGTGCATTGGCGCATATTCATCTTTCTGAGCAAAGCGTGCGTGTGGTGGATTTTGGTTCAGGTAAGGGCTATTTGACCTTTGCACTGTATGATTATTTGCAAAAGCAGCAATTGAAACCTTGGGTTACAGGGGTGGAATTGAATCCGAAAATGGTCGAGTTCTGTCAGTCGGTAGCAAAGGCGGCAGATTTTCAGCAGCTGGACTTTTTTCAGGGTGATGTCCGTACCTATCAACCTGAACACTTGGATGTCATGATTGCATTACATGCCTGCGATGTGGCAACAGATTTTGCAATTCATACGGGTATTCGCCTGAATGCACAAATGATTATGTGTGCACCGTGTTGTCATAAAGAATTGCGTCCACAATTGCAAAGTTCGAGTGTGCTTAAACCAATGTTGCAGTTTGGCATTCATGCAGGACAGCAAGCAGAAATGTTGACCGATACCATTCGTGCATTATTGCTTAAAGCCTATGGCTATGACACCAAAGTGTTTGAGTTTGTCTCGTTGGAGCATACCAGTAAAAATAAAATGATTTTGGCGACCAAGCGGGCAGATGTTCATCAACCTGATCAAGCAGTTTTGGCTCAAATTCGCGAACTGAAAGCCATGTATGGTATTCAGAAACATTCTTTGGAATTGTTGTTGAATGATCAGTGGGATCAGCAGGGGATTGGCTGTAAATGCTAAGGCCGATGGGCTTGGAGTAAACAATGCAAAATTATGAAATTCAGTCGGGTGACTGGGCACGCCTAGCTGTAGATGCCAAACCCATTCGTGAGCAGGTGTTTATACAAGAGCAGCACATTTCCCCTGAAGATGAGTGGGATGCACAAGACGCAATTGCCTTGCATTTTGTTGTTTATCTAGCAGGGCAAGCTGTTGCAACAGCACGCTTGTTGGAAAATCATAGTATTGGTCGTGTGGCTGTATTGAAGTCGCAGCGTGGTTTAGGTCTCGGACGTGTGTTGATGCAGCATATTATTCAACTGGCACGGCAGCAGTGCCGCCCAGAGGTCAAGTTGTCTGCACAGGTGCATGCAATTCCGTTTTATCAAAGTTTAGGTTTTTACGTTGAAGGTGAATCATATTTAGACTGTGGTATTCCGCATGTGGATATGCGTTTGCAGTTCTGATTTTTCCTCATTTATTTTTATTATTTGGCTTTTATAAAAAATCGCCATGTTTCATTGGAAACATGGCGATTTTTTTGATTGATTTCTGCTAGCGCAAATTAATGTCCATGCGTGTTGGCAGGTGCTTGCTCGTGGCTTTCAGGCATAGCAGCATGTTCAGTTTCAGTCATAGCATGTGCATCTGCTGTAGGTGCAGCTTTTAACGCTTCTCGAGCTTCACGGTCAGCTTGTGCCTTTGCAATTGCTTCTTGTGACATAGCTGGTGCATTTTTAAACGCATGTTGTTGGGTATTTTGCTTTTGTTGCTGGCTTGGCATGTAATCTGGTTCATTGGTAACGGCCAACCAGAAAATAAACATGAATATTCCACCCAAAATACAGAAAATAAAGAGTGCTTTCCAACCCCAAGGCGATTTTTCAGGAGTAAGGTGTTCAGTCATGTGTATCTACCCAATTTGAATCTATATCTTAAAATTATGTAACTTTATAACATAAAATGCATAAAAAACGGATTAAATTCTGTGCGTGTTACCTTTTTGGGGTAATTTTTAATTAAATAAAAAGAGGGATGGTGTATCCCTCTTGAATTGTGAAGTATGGGACTAAATGGCTAAATAACTTTAGCACCTGCAGCAACACGCTCTTGCAAGAGTTGAGGTGGATTAAAGCGTTCACCATATTCTGCTGATAATTGCTGTGCACGTACTAAAGCTTGATCTAAACCATATTGATTCAGGAATTGCAAAGCACCACCTGTCCATGCAGGGAAGCCAATACCAAAAATTGAACCAACATTGGCATCAACCACAGATTCTAAAACACCTTCTTCTAAGCAGCGCAAGCTATCTAGCGCTTGCACAAATAAGAACCGATCAATCATGTCTTGTTCAGATATTTCAGTGTTTTTATACCAGTGGCTTAAGCCTGCCCACAGTTGTTTTTTACCTTGTTCTGGGTAGTCATAAAAACCTGCACCTGCGGCTTTGCCTTGACGTGAAAACTTATGAATCATGGTTTGAATGACATCATCTGCAGGAGAAGCGGCGCGATCTATGCCCTGTGCTTGCAATGCTTTACGCGCTTCCTGAGCCACGTGTTCCGACAGTGTTAAAGATACTTCATCTTGAATGGCAAGTGGGCCTACAGGCATGCCTGCTTTTAAGGCTGCCATTTCAATTTTTGCAGGGTGCACGCCTTCGGCCAGTAAACGCAGACCTTCTTGTACAAAAGTGCCAAACACTCGACTGGTAAAAAAGCCACGACTGTCATTCACCACAATTGGGGTTTTGCCAATTTGTTGCACAAAATCGAAAGCCTTAGCCAACGTGGCTGTATCGGTATTTTTTCCTTTAATAATTTCCACCAACGGCATTTTATCGACAGGGCTAAAGAAATGCAGACCAATAAAACGGTTTTGATTTTGTGCCGCTTGCGCCAACTCA
Organism: Acinetobacter sp. A1; assembly: GCF_012371315.1. Classification (NCBI taxonomy): domain Bacteria; kingdom Pseudomonadati; phylum Pseudomonadota; class Gammaproteobacteria; order Moraxellales; family Moraxellaceae; genus Acinetobacter; species Acinetobacter sp. A1. Next base: position 22,096 of record NZ_JAAZQY010000025.1, on the reverse strand, counting down.
CTAATGGGTAAGGTCGAGGTATTAGAGGCCATCACACCATCTTCAGGCAAAAATACTTCTGATTCCTGTGTAACTTGTGCTTTAAGTGCTGGATTTTCAAATACAGCTTCAATGATTAAGTCACAGCCTTGTAAATCTGTTGCTAGTGCGGTTGGATGGATCTGGGCAATAATTTGTGCAGCACGTTCTGCATGGATACGGCCTTGGGCAACTTGTTTATCGAGCAGTTTTTGACTGTATGCTTTGCCTTTTTCAGCTTGTTCAATAGATACATCTTTGAGCACCACCGCAATGCCTTTAGTTGCGGTAGCATAGGCGATTCCCGCACCCATCATGCCTGCACCTAAAATCCCGACTTTTTGTACTGAATTGACAGGAATCTCTTTAGGGCGGCTCATCCCAGATTTAATTGCATTTAAGCCATGCCAGAATGTGCCAATCATGTTTTTAGAAATTTGGCCTGTCGCAAGCTGAGTAAAATAGCGAGATTCGATTCGCAGCGCCGTATCAACATCGACCTGAGCACCTTCAACCGCTGCCGCTAGAATTGCTTCAGGCGCAGGGTAACAGCCCTTGGTTTTATCACGTAAGATGGCAGGGGCAATTGAAAGCATTTGTGCCACAGCAGGTGTTGCAGGTGTGCCGCCTGGAATTTTATAGCCTTTGGCATCAAACACTTGTTGTGATTGTGGGTGTGCCAAAATCCATGTACTGGCTTTGCTGAGCAGTTCTGTTTCATTGTTAGCAAGCTCATGCACCAAACCCAAACTTTGTGCTTTTTCTACACTCAGTTGTTTGCCTTCCATTAAAAGTGGCAGGGCAGTTTGTAAGCCTAGTAAGCGCACCATCCGCACAATTCCGCCACCGCCTGGTAATAAGCCTAGCGTTACTTCAGGCAGACCAAATTTAGTTTTGGGGTTATGAATAGCAATACGATGATGACAGCACAATGCCAGTTCCCAACCACCGCCAAGTGCTGTGCCATTCAAGGCAGCCACCACAGGAATACCACGGGTTTCGATATAACGTAGCTGTGCTTTTAAGCTTTCAATCATCTCAAAAAAAGCTGTGGCCTGTTCAGGTTGAGTCTGAATCAGTTCATCTAAGTCACCGCCTGCAAAAAAGGTTTTTTTTGCAGAGGCCATGATAATGCCGGCTACTTGTTCATCGGACTGTAATTGTTGTACGACCTGTTGCAGCGCATCTCGAAAGTCTGCATTCATGGTGTTGGCAGATTGATTTGGCGAGTCAAAAGTTAGAATGACAATATTATCGGCATTTTTTTGGTAGTGAATGGCGCTCATTTTGTACTCCTTATACTCGCTCAATAATGGTGGCAATTCCCATACCACCACCTACACATAATGTGGCCATGCCGCGTTTTTTATCTTGTCGTTCTAACTCATCCAACAAAGTGCCTAAAATCATGGCACCTGTCGCACCTAAAGGGTGCCCCAAGGCAATTGCACCACCATTTACGTTCACTTTGGCAGGGTCAACTTTCAGTTCCGTGATAAAACGCATCACCACAGCGGCAAAGGCTTCATTGACTTCAAATAGGTCAATATCTTCAATGTTGAGTCCTGCTTTGGCCAAGGCTTTACGTGCTGCAGGTGCTGGCCCTGTAAGCATGATCGCAGGGTCTGTGCCGACCAATGCAGTGGCTAAAACTTTAGCGCGAGGTTTTAAGTTTTGTTGCTGTACCGCTTGTTCAGATGCAATCAAGACCAGTGCTGCACCATCTACAATACCCGATGAATTGCCTGCATGATGCACATGATTGACTTGTCCAGCTTCAGGGTATTTTTGCAGGGCGATGGCATCGAACCCCATTTGCCCCATCGTTGCAAAACTTGGTTTAAGCTGAGCCAAGCTTTCAGCCGTGGTCTGTGGTTTGATAAATTCATCTTGTGCCAAAATGACCACACCCGCCTGATCTTTAACTGGTACGATGGAGCGCTCAAAATAGCCTAAAACTTGGGCTGCTGCTGCTTTTTGTTGAGATGCAGCTGCAAATTGATCGACCTCGGTGCGGCTATAACCATCGAGTGTGGCAATTAAGTCAGCCCCGATACCTTGTGGAATAAAGTCACAGGCCATATTGGTTTCAGGATCAAATGCCCAAGCACCGCCATCTGAACCCATTGTCACACGTGACATAGACTCCACACCGCCCGCAACAATTAAATCTTCCCAACCTGAACGAACTTTTTGTGCTGCTAAATTAACGGCTTCTAAGCCTGAAGCACAAAAGCGATTGATTTGTACCCCTGCAACATCATTGTCCCAACCTGCGGCAATTGCTGCAGTTTTGGCAATATCTGCACCTTGATCACCTATAGGTGTGACGCAGCCTAAAACAATATCATCGACTTGAGAGGTGTCTAAGTTATGTCGTTGCTGTAATTCATTCAATAAGGTGGTGAGTAGGCGAATAGGTTTTACTTCATGTAAAGCACCATCTCTTTTTCCTTTGCCGCGCGGGGTGCGAATGGCATCAATGATATAGGCCTCGCTCATAATCAATCCTTTGTCGATAGTTTTCTTAGTGATTGCTTTTGAGTGTAAACAGAAAATGCTGAAGTGCAATGATGAGAACGGTACAGGTCAGTGAAGTTTTTTGCCAATACTGCAGTATGGTTTGATTACTGTTGTGGATGAGGAGAGTGCTGTGTGGTACTTAAAAAAAGCCCTTGCAGTGTGCAAGGGCGATTAACTGGAGTCACAGGTGAGTGTGAATTTTTAGTTGTGAATTAATGATAACCATGCAACTGACGATATAAACCAGGGGTTACACCAGTCCACTTTTTAAATGCACGGTGGAAGGTACTGGTTTCACTAAAGCCAACTTGTTGTGCGACATCTTCAAGGGTCAGTTCAGGATTGAGTAGCAAGTGAATCGCTGCATCACGACGCAAGGCATCTTTCACCCCTTGATAGCTTTTGCCTTCTGCTGCCAAACGACGACGTAAAGTTTGTGGCGATAAGTACAGCATAGAAGCAACATCGTTCAGGGTTGGCATTTCTTCGCCAATCTGACTCTTTAACACATCGCGAATACGTGAAGTTAAAGAATTGGTGTTTTTAAATTTCACTAACAATTGTGCAGGTGCAGTTTTTAAGAACTCGTCTAAAGTTTCCTGCGTTTGACGAATTGGTAAATCCAAATAGTCAGCTGCAAAGGTAATTTCGGTACGTGGCATATCAAATTGCATTACAGGTGCAAAGAATAGCGCATCGTATTCATCTGCATGTGCAGGACGAGGATAGCCAAAATGCACACGCTCTAAAGGCAAGCGACGCTCTATTAGCCAAGAGGCCAAGCCGTGCCAAATCATTAACATGCTTTCAGTAATGAAGTGATCAGGATCCATAGATTGTGGAATAGACGGCACTAGGCGTGCTTCGTGTTTGTCACGTTCTAAGGTTACAGACCAGTCATCACCAAACAGTTTGTAGAATTGAGAGGAGAGTTCTAAGGCATCGCCCAGTGTTTTGGCGTGAATCACCAATTGACACATAATTGCGAATGTTCCTAAACGACGTGGTTGGCTGTCAAAGCCAACGTGCTCGTCTTGAGTCACCATCCACAACATTTTTATAAAGCGCGTGTATTGTTCAGGTGAAATACGTGCTTTCGGTTGGCGCAGCAGTTCCGCCTCAATACCGACATGAGATAATAAGGTTTCGACATCCATACCGAGTCGTTTGACACCTGTGAGCGCAGCATTGACAAAATGGATACTAATGGTATCTCGGCTCATGTTAAATCCTTCAGTCTCTTTTGTATTCACGTAAGCTTGACCTAAATGACGCTAAAAAATTGAAATTGGCAATTTACAATACCAATTTTACTTATTTTACATAATAAATTGCCGAAATGATCAAGGTAAATGGCTGAAGATGACATTGTGTTACAGTTTTAGTGTTTATAAGATAAACGGAAAATCAGAAAAAATGGCGTAATCACAACAATGACACATGCACTGAACGGTTTAAAAGTTTTAGATTTTTCCACCTTGTTGCCTGGCCCATTTGCAAGTTTATATTTGGCAGATATGGGTGCAGAGGTGATTCATATTGAGTCTGCGACAAGGCCTGACTTAATTCGTATGTTTCCACCCTATGCCAATGGACAGGCCACTTCACACAGTTATTTAAACCGCAACAAACAGTCCATTACTCTCGATTTAAAATCGCCAGACAGCATTCAATTGATTTTGGACAAAATTGGTGAGTTCGATATTGTATTGGAGCAATTTAGGCCTGGTGTGATGCAGCGTTTAGGGCTGGACTATGCCAGCTTGGCAAAAATTAATCCACGACTGATCTATTGTTCCATTACAGGTTATGGGCAAACGGGCGATTATAAACATCGGGCAGGGCATGACATTAATTATTTAGCCTTGGCGGGAATTGCAGGGCACAGCGGACGTCAAGCAGGCGGGCCGCCACCGCTAGGTATTCAGGTGGCCGATGTAGCAGGTGGTTCATTGCATGCTTTGGTTGGAATTTTGAGTGCGGTGATTGAGCGTCAGCACAGTGGCTTAGGGCAATATATTGATATTTCGATGACCGATTGTGCTGCCACATTAAATAATATGGCAGCTTCTGCTGTTTTGGCGGCACAGCTGCCTCAATATGCTGAGCAATCTTACTTAAATGGAGGCAGTTATTATGACTATTATGAAACGGCCGATGGTCGTTATCTTTCGGTGGGCAGCTTAGAGCCACAATTTATGCAAGGCTTGGCACAAATTTTAGATTTGCCCATTTTGCTCGAAAAAGGCACATCTTTAGACCCGCAAGACCATATACAAGTGAAACAAGCCATTCAGGCCAAGATTAAAGCGCAAAATTTTGCCACGTGGCAGCATATCTTTGCACAACACGATGTTTGTGTAGAACCAGTTTTAACTTTAGATGAAGCTTTACATTCCCCCTTGGCACAGCAGCGTGGTTGGACTGTAAATGTTCCAATCCAAGGCAATGCCACACAAACCGAAACTCAGTTGGCTTGTCCTATTAAATTTTCACGTTCAAAAATGCGCTATGACTATATTGGGCAGGCTTTAGGTGTAGGACAATGGTGATCATGCTCAATAGCTAAAAATATGTAGGAAACTCAACTTAAACACGAAATAAAAACGAAGATAGATGCTTTAGCATAAAAAGTGCTAAAGCATGCATTATTTTGTGATAGCTATGTAAAAGGTCTGGAAATTTCGGCAAAGGCTTGCAGGCTGTGCCATTGCAATGTCTTATCAATAAAATCGCTAAGAAATATGTAAAAAACACATTTTGTTGATAGATTGAATCTCGCTATGCTGTCAGCCGTGATAATAGAAATGACTAGCTGTACGCCATGTATTTATATACTGATTTCGATCAGCAACTGATTAATGAACGTGTTGCACAGTTCCGTGACCAAACGGAACGTTATTTAGCAGGCAAATTGACTGAAGACGAATATCGTCCATTACGTCTGCAAAATGGTTTGTATGTACAACGCTATGCGCCAATGTTGCGTATTGCTGTGCCTTACGGTCTGATGAACTCTAAGCAGTTGCGTAAAGTGGCGCAACTGGCCAAAGACTATGACCGTGGTTATGCACACGTATCAACACGTCAAAATATTCAGTTTAACTGGCCTGCACTGGAAAATGTGCCAGATATGCTAGCTGAGCTTGCAACAGTACAAATGCATGCTATTCAAACCTCAGGCAACTGTATTCGTAACACCACTACAGACCAATATGCAGGCGTTGTGGCAGGTGAAATTGCAGATCCACGTCCGACTTGTGAATTAATTCGTCAGTGGTCTACCTTTCACCCTGAATTTGCATTCTTGCCACGTAAGTTCAAAATTGCTGTTTCAGCACTTGAAGAAGTGGATCGTGCAGCGACTGCGTTCCACGACATTGGCGTATATATTGTTAAAAATGCGGCAGGTGAAACGGGTTACCAAATTAAAGTGGGTGGCGGTTTAGGCCGTACGCCAATTATTGGTAGTGTGATTCGTGAATTCTTGCCACGTGAAGATTTGATTGCTTATTTAGAAGCAGTATTGCGTGTCTATAACTTACACGGTCGCCGTGACAATAAATATAAAGCACGTATCAAGATTTTGGTAAAAGCGTTAACGCCAGCAGTATTTGCAGAAAAAGTTGAAGCTGAGTTTGCACATACAGTGAAAACTTTAAAAATTGATGCAGAAACTTTGCAGAAAATGGATGAAAACTTCACGCCATTTGCTTATCAAAACTATGCCGATGAAGATTTTAGCGAACTGTTTGCACAGTATCCAAAATTCAAGCAATGGTTCAACATCAATACCAATGCACATAAAGTGCAGGGTTACCGCATTGTCACGATTTCTTTAAAACGTGCGGGTATTGCACCAGGTGATATGAGCACTGAAGAAATGAATTTGATTGCAGACTTGGCCGATCAATATACCTTTGGTGAGTTGCGTACCACACACGAGCAAAACATTGCTTTGGTAGATGTACCACAAAAAGACTTATTTGCCTTGTGGCAAGTGTTAGATGCTAACAACTTGGCGCGTGCGCATATTGGCTTTATTACCGATATTATTTGCTGCCCAGGCGGTGATTTCTGCTCGCTTGCTAACGCAAAATCAATTCCAATTTCAGAAGCGATTTCACGCCGTTTTGATGATCTAGATACCATCTACAACCTTGGTAAATTGGATTTGAATATTTCGGGCTGTATGAATGCGTGTGGTCACCACCACGTGGGGAATATCGGAATTTTAGGTGTTGATAAAAAAGGCGCAGAATTCTACCAAATTACCCTGGGTGGTCATGCCGATCATGACGCTTCAATTGGCGATATTTTAGGGCCATCATTTGCTGCTGAAGTGATTCCAGATGTCGTGGAAGAAATTTTAAATACCTATTTAGACTTGCGTACCGAGGGTGAAGATTTTATCGACACTTATCGTCGTGTCGGCATCCAGCCATTTAAGGAGCGTGCTTATGCTTAATACCGCACTGCCTGTGCTCGCAAAAGATGGCACGATTGCAGAAAATACTTATCAAGTGATTGCTGAAGATGCTGCATTACCTCAAGGTGATGTAGTGTTAAGCGTTGAGCAACTTGATCAGTTGGCGCAAGTTTCAGGTAAAAAAGCGTTGTATCTCACCGTAGATGCTTCTCCAGAAAACCACGAATTTCCGCTTGCTGAACTAGATGCGATTTTTATTGAATTCGCTGGTTTTAATGATGGTCGTGGTTATTCATTTGCAGCGTTATTGCGCCGTCAGGGTTTTCAGGGCGAACTTCGTGCCGTAGGTGATGTATTTAAAGATGTACTGAACTACATGAAGCGTGCAGGCTTTGATACTTTCGTGATCAAAGAAGGTAAAGATGTCAGCGAGGCTGCTGCGGGCTTGGCCGACTTTACTCATCCTTACCAAGCATCGACTGCTGTACCAAAACCGAATTATCAGACTGGTGCTTAAGTTTAAATACTCAAGTATTAGACCTGAAAACAGTATTGATTCTGTTACAACAAAAAGCCTGCATTGCAGGCTTTTTGTTTGTTTGAAATTTAGAGTACGGATTGTTTTTCCGTTATTCTTCAGGCTTTAATTTGGTGCAAAATACTGTAGTATAAACACGCTTCTGCACCTCAAAATTCTGTTGCGGTGTTGTGTGCTGCATGCAAAACGCATCAAGATGGTGATTTAAAATAGATCATCATCTGATTTGTTTTTTAATTTTTTCATGATGAAGTGATTTGTCTTTATGCAAAATTCTATTCGTATTGGTATTGCTGGTTATGGCAATCTTGGTCGTGGTGTTGAAACGGCTATCCAGAAAAACCCAGATTTACAATTGGTGGGTATTTTTACTCGTCGTGCACCTGAAGCGGTTTCGCCTTGTTTTGCTGAAACACAAGTGTTTCACGTAGATTCATTGTCAGATTTCCAAGACAAAATTGATGTGCTTATTTTATGTGGTGGTTCAAAAGACGATTTACCACAGCAAGGCCCTGTATTGGCTAGCCAGTTCAATATTGTCGATAGTTTCGATACCCATGCGCGTATTCCTGAATATTATGCTGCTGTAGATGCACCAGCTACAGCTAATCAGAAAACTGCCATGATTTCTATTGGTTGGGATCCAGGCATGTTCTCAATCAACCGCTTATTTGGTGAAGCATTGTTGCCCGATGGCGAAACGTATACCTTTTGGGGTAAGGGCTTAAGTCAGGGACACTCAGATGCAATTCGTCGTGTGGATGGCGTTAAAGCGGGTGTGCAATACACCATTCCTTCAACTGAAGCGATGGAAAAAGTACGCAGTGGTTCGCGCCCTGAATTAAGCACCAAAGACAAACATACCCGTGAGTGTTATGTGGTACTTGAAGATGGCGCAGATGCAGCAGCAGTGGAACAAGCAATTGTGACCATGCCTGATTACTTTGCAGATTATGACACTACGGTTAACTTTATTGATCAAGCGACTTTAGCTAAAGATCATCAACGTATGCCACATGGTGGCTTTGTGATTCGCAGTGGTAACACCAGTGATGAACACAAGCAAGTGCTTGAGTTTTCTTTAAAACTAGAGAGTAACCCCGAGTTTACTGCAAGTGTTCTCGTCGCTTATGCACGTGCTTGCTACCGTTTAAACCAAATGCAGCAGTACGGTGCTAAAACCGCTTTTGATGTTGCGCCAGGCTTACTTTCAATGAAATCGCCAGAGCAATTGCGTAAAGAAATACTCTAAATTTGCCCTAGGGGTTAAAAGCAAAAAAGGACTCAATTGAGTCCTTTTTTGTGGCTGAAATGTTTAGGCGAAGATGTTACTGTTTTGCTCAAAAGGCAAATACTTATTGTCTTTGCTTTCATTCGCTTAGGAGAAAAGCACTAATCCTTTAGTGCGCCTCATCCCAGTTATTGCCTTTACCCACTTCTACCAGTAATGGCACAGAAATTTCCACCACAGATTGCATGACTTGCGCCAACTGTGGTGCAAGTTCATCGGCAGCATCCGCATCGACTTCAAATACCAATTCATCGTGTACTTGCAATAACATTTTGGCTTGTGCCTGAGGCAACATTTTATCGACTTCAATCATCGCCATTTTAATAATGTCCGCTGCAGAACCTTGCAGTGGTGCATTAATGGCCGCACGTTCTGCCGCTTTACGTACCATCATATTCCGTGCATCAATATCTGGCGTGTACAGGCGACGACCTAAAATGGTTTCTACAAAACCTTGTTCTAGTGCCACTTGGCGGGTACGTTGCATATATTCATAAATGCCCGGATAGCGCTGGAAGTATTGTTTGATGTAGTTTTGTGATTCTTCACGAGTAAAACCCAGTTGACGAATCAAGCCAAATTCAGACATACCGTAAAGTAAGCCGAAGTTTACGGCTTTGGCCTGACGACGCTGGTCTGAAGTCACATCTTCCAAAGCAATACCCAAAACTTCTGCAGCAGTACGACGGTGTACGTCTTGCCCGTGATTAAAAGCATCAAGCAGGGCATCATCTTGTGAAAAATGAGCCATCAAACGTAATTCAATTTGTGAGTAGTCGGCTGCCAACAGCACACGGCCTTTAGGTGCAACAAAGGCTTTACGAATTTGGCGGCCAATTTCAGTACGAATAGGAATGTTTTGTAGATTTGGGTCGGTAGAAGATAAGCGTCCCGTTGCGGTCAAGGCTTGGTGATAACTGGTATGCACCCGATGCGTATCCTTATTTGCCTGTTTCAGCAAACCATCGGTATAGGTGCTTTTTAGCTTAGATAAGCCACGGTAGTCTAAAATTAAGCCACTGATCGGATGTTCAATTTTTTCCAGAACACTTTCACTGGTGCTGTATTGACCTGTGGCCGTTTTCTTGCCGCCTTTAAGCCCAAGCTTATCAAACAGAATTTCACCCACTTGTTTAGGTGAGCTGACGTTAAAGTTTTCACCAGCCAACTCTACAATTTGATTTTCCAAATCTTGCATGGTTTGGGCAAAATCGACACCGAGTTGATCTAAAAATTGCAAATCAAGCTGAATGCCGTTTTCTTCCATACTGGTCAGCACTCGGGCAACAGGCATTTCAATGTTGTGCAAAATATTGACCAATTCAGGGTATTTTTGCAGCTTCGCAGACAGCACTTCATATAAACGGTAAGTGACGTGCGCATCTTCTGCGGCATAATGTGCTGCCGTTTCAATTTCAATTTGATTGAAGGTTTTTTGCTTAACGCCTTTACCCGCAATTTGCTCATAAGATGTGGTCAAGTGGCTTAAATATAAACGTGCTACATCATCCATGCCGTGTCGAGTTGCAATTGAGTTGAGCACATAAGATGCCAGCATGGTATCGAAATACCAACCTTGTAAATGAATACCATGATTTTCAAGCACATGCGCATCATATTTTAAATGGTGCCCAATTTTCTCGACCGCATTATTTTCTAAAATAGGTTTGATTTGCGCCAAGATTTGATCACGGTTGAGCTGCTGTGGTGCGCCTACATAATCATGTGCTAAAGGCACGTAATAGGCATCTTTTGCATCAAACGCCACAGAAAAACCAACAATTTCCGCAACTCGATAATCTAGACTGGTGGTTTCCGTATCAAATGCGAAACGCTGTGCCGTATTCAGACGTTGCAGTAAGGCATCCCAGTGCTGTGCATCTAAAATGGTGTGATAGCTTGCAGAACCCAGTTGATCATCTACGCTACTTTGAGTGGCCTGATCTTCTGTCGCAATTTCACTGGTTGTCGGTGGTGTCACTGTTTTTGCCGCTTGCTGATAATTACGGTTGTTTGGATTATTTGGATGATCCAGCGATTGCAGCTGATTACGGAACTCAAGTTCGGTATATAAATTACGTAAGGCTTCGACATCTGGTTCTTGTAGTTTTAGCTCAGAATAACCAAAGTCCAAGTCCAAATCACAAACGATACTGGCCAGTTGATGGTCTAATGCGATGCCATCTGCGTTATCTTTAATATTTTGTCCAACTTTGCCTTTAATATTGTCGGCATTTTCTAAAATAGCACCAATGGAGCCGTATTCGGTCAGCAATTTGGCTGCAGTTTTGGCACCAATACCAGGTACGCCCATAATGCCATCCGAGGCATCGCCCATTAGGGTCAGGTAATCAATAATTTGATGAGGCCATACTCCAAACTTGTCAAACACCGCCTGAACATCCATCGGCTTTTCTTTGAAGCTGTCTTCAAGGGTGACTTTTTCAGTCACCAATTGCGCCATGTCTTTATCGCCAGTAGAAATCAGTACTTGCTGTCCTTCGGCCTCTGCACGTTTGGCCAGTGTGCCAATAATGTCATCGGCTTCAGCGCCAGGCAGCATAAATAACGGAATACCCAAGGCACGAATTAAGGCATGTAAGTATGGAATTTGCTGAGATAGCTCTTCAGGCATACTTGGGCGGTCACCTTTATAGATAGGTGATAATTCATGGCGAAAAGTTGGTTCAGGCGTATCAAAAATAACAGCCATGTGGGTTGGCTGGGTGCGACGCATGAGTTTTTGAATCGCAGAGATTGCTCCACGAATTGCATTGGTATGTAAACCAGTTGACGTGGTTAATGGTGGTAGTGCGTGAAAGGCACGAAATAGAAAATATGAGCCATCGACCAAGACAAATGGTGGCATGGATTGATTCCTTCTGCAAATAAGCAGTTTATTGTACGTGATTTTTGCAGTTGTCGCAGAAACTGATTTTTAGTGCAAGTGGACAAGCGGTCGAAGCGGTTACTGAATTGCTGATGAATCCTGATTCAGAATCAGGCTGGCTGTTGTATGATCAGAGCCAAGATAAAATATAAGCACAATGAAGAGCAATGCAGACAGGGCAGAGTGAAATTCGAATCATTTGGTTCATGGTATTGATGGTTGTTGCAATGGGTGCATGGTGGTTGGATGTACCCATGCTGAGTTATGTGTGTGCGATTGCGGCGGGTATGAGTATCATGCTGTATGGCGGGCGCGTGCAACAAGCCTTGGAACATAACATGGATGCGCACACTATGCGCTATGTACCTACTTCAAAAGTGCCGATGTATTTGGCAGCAATGATTGCCATGCTGGGGATGTTACTGGATTGGTATTTGATTGTGTCGCTTGCTGTGGGTGCATGGATTTTTCTGTTGTTGCGTTGGCTTTCTCGTTTGGAACAGGAGGTTTATCAAATTCAGCAAGGGCAGCAAACAAGTGCATCTAAAACAGAGGTGTCTACTACGGATACATCAGCACCGTATGTGACCACTACAGATGTAGCAGCAACTGTTACCCTTCAAAATGCTATACCTGAAAGGAAATACACGCCAGAAGATGACATTGCTGAATCGAGAATTGATTTAGCACAGACTGGGGCAGACAATTCTTCTGAGTTATCGACTCAGTCAGTTCCATCTCAAGCTATTTTGGCAACTCAAGCAGAACAGCATTTTGTTGAAAGTCATGCTGTAAATCAAGATTTCATTCATCCATCTGCGCAGACATCATCACAAACACGGACATCTCATCCTAGTTTACTCGAGCAGGCGCAAACATGGTTATTGCACGGCAATCCTGTCTTGAAAGTCGCCATTATCGTATTGTTAATAGGTGTGGTGTTGCTGCTACGCTTTGCCACCGAACATTGGCAATTTAGTTTGGCAGTCAAACTCATGTTTGTTGCAGCTGTAAGTGCTGCGGTGACTGTATTGGGTTATTTGCTACGTGCAAAAAATCGGAGCTTTGCTTTAGGGGTGCAAGGTTTAGGTTTGGCAGGGCTGTGTCTGACCTTGTTTTTTGCCTATTACAATTTGGTCATTCCCAATTTAGCGATAGCCAGTGTGTGTTTTATCGCTGTAATGTTGCTCACACTTTGGCTGAGTTTGAAACAACAGTCCATCGAACTGGCATTAATGGCAATGTTGATTGCTTATTTTGCGCCCTTTACCTTACCTGTTCGCAATGCCACAGCCATTGAATTGATTGCCTATTATTTAGGGATTAACATCGCGGTAGCAATTTTAAGCAGTGTGCGCCCTTGGAAATACCTGAATCAGGTTGCATTTTTAATGACGGCTATCGTGGGTGGTGGCTATGCCTTTTATCATGGGTATGTGTTTGAACGTCAGGCTTTAAGTGCTTTATTGTTGGCACATGCGGCAATTTTTATTTGGCTCGGTTTTCGCTTTAGTCAACTTTTGGCACAGGATGATGTCGCCACTTTCCAATTCAAACCTATTTTGGACCTTGCCCTGATTTTTGGTGCACCTATTGTCGCCTACGCCTATTTATATGTGATGTATTTTGAAGAAACTCGATGGCAAGCGGCTTTTAGTCTGGTCTTTGCTGTGGTTTTTGCAGCCTTATATACGCTGACCCGACAGCGTTCACAAACCAAGTTTATTGCACAGAGTTATTTTAGTCTGATGCTGATTTTCAGCTTGCTGATCCCGCCTATTTTATTACCTGAGCAATGGAGCGTAATCGGGTGGGCACTGCAAGGTGTGGCAGTTTTTGCTTTTGCCTTAATCAAAGCATCTTCAATCAGTCGTTATTTGGCTTTAGGTTTGTTCGCTGTTGCAGGGTTATCGGGACTGTATTACTTGGTGGAGCTGCCATATTTTGAACACAGTATTTACTGGGTACTCAGTCTGAGTTATGCCACTGTGGTATTAATGGCCAACAGCAAAGCAGATTTTCGAGCACAACTCAGCACAGGTACGATCAGCATATTTTGTTTCATGCTGCTGTCTGCCAGCAGTCTGTGGTTGTGGTTAGGTCTAGACAGCTTAGTTGGCGAACATGCCATGGTTTGGACGCTGCTGGCAATCGTCACAGCCTATGTATGTATGAATGAAGTCATACTTTCACGACAGGCCTCGTGGTCTTGGCTACTGCCAAAGTGGTTGGGACTCACTCCAGTCATGTTCGCTGCTTTATCTTTAGTGATCAGCCGTGATTATGATGGGGCAATCCAATGGGTATCAGGCACAGAGCGAATGCTATTTGCACTATTTGCACTTTTACTCAGTGTTTTGTGGTTACGCCCTTTATGGACGGTACGCACCGATAAAGTCTGGGTGAGTTTAGGGCTGATTCCTGCTTTAGCACTGGCAAGTTTAACGCTGTTACCTGAGCATACTTATAGCAGTGTGGTGATTTTACCGCTGATATTTGCAGCATGGTGCTGGTGGCAAAAGCCAGAGTCAGACTGGCGTATATTCTGGTATGCGCGCAGTAACTTGGTCTTAATGCTATTTTGGATGTTGTGTTCACAACTGCTCAATGAGCAGGCATTTTATGGCTATGTTTTGCCAATTCTGAATCCATTTGATTTGGTCAGCATCGCCATGTTGGTGGCTATTTTGTGGATGCTGAATTTACAGCGAAAAACTGATTTAGATCAGGGCTTAGCTGCGGTGATTATGGTTGTCAGTCTGCTATGGTTAAGCAGTTATGTTCTTTTGCGTGCCTTGCATTTGTATTTAGGTACGCCAATCAACGAGATTGCCGTTTGGCAAGATGCCACCGTACAGTTAAGCCTGACTGTACTTTGGGTCAGTTTGGCATGTATTGCAATGTGGATTGCCAGTTTCAAGCAATTACGTGCCTTATGGATTCTAGGCAGCAGTATTTTGGTGATGGTAACCTTGAAACTGGTACTTCTGGATTTATCCAATATTGGCACCCTTATGCGGGTACTCTCATTCTTTGCGGCAGGTTTGGGTATGCTGCTGATTGCCTATATTGCTCCAATTCCTGAACCTGATCTTGCTAAAAACAACACTTCGCCATCTTCCAAAACTTAAGCTGGCGCTCAGGTTGTATTTATGACGAAGTGGGTGTGATTCAAAACGATTACTTTAAGTCAGGTTCTCGTTTCAGTTCTTTGGCATTGGCGTACTGATCAAGTTCGTCATTACTCAAGGGGCGTGATAATGGATGATCAACAAAACCCATTTTTGGTACAGGAATTTCAATGCAATTGTCCAAGAAACCATTACGAATACGCTCTTGCATTTCATCACGTACTTTTAAGAAGTTTTCTTGCTGACACCACACTGCAAATAACAATTCAATTGAAGACTCACGGAAAGCTGTAACCGTCACTGCTGGTTTTGGGTCAGATAAAACTAGCGGATATTGATTGGCCACACTCAGCAAGACTTCACGTACTTTAATAATATCTTCATGGAAATTAATGGCGAGGGTAATCGGGACACGCCGTATTGGAAATTTGGATAGGTTATGTACTGGAGCACGAATCAATTGTTCATTGGGCAAACGCACATAAATATTGTCTTGGGTCAGTAATTTCACTGAAAGCAAGTCAATTGAAATCACTTCACCTTCAATGGTATGCCCACGAATCAGGGTGATTTGAATAGTATCACCCACCTCAAAAGAGCCTTCACCAATCAGGAACATACCACTAATTAAGTTAGAGGCTGATGTTTGGGATGCAAAACCAAGTGCTACCGTTAAAATACCTGCTGCGCCCAAGAAAACACTCAGCTTAAAGCCTGCCTCCTTAAGGCTAGCCATCACAAACAGCAGAAAAATAAAATAGAAAATACCACGTCGCCAGACCAAGCGTTGATGTGCATTAAAACGTGCACCGATGGTACGTACAAAGGTATTGGAAACAAAACGTGCAATTAAAAAGCCAATGAGTGACAGTACCACTGCAACCAAAATTTCGGTCAAGCGATCTGTATTGACACTGGTAAATATCCCTTTGAGGCTGTTGGTGATTTCTTTGGAAATATTGGAATCTGCCATGACATCCTCTTAGAAAAATGACTCAAACATATTAAACAACGCACCTGCCGTTTCACGTGGTGGCTGTAAATAGGTGACTTCACCTGCATGTGGTGGCGTGCGGTTTTCAATCCGAATCCGTGGCGGGCGGTCTAAACCTTCATGCATGACTCTAATTTGTGAAGTCCATAAACGGCCTGTACTTTCACTAAAAAATAAAGGTAGCGCAGGTACAGGTACACTCATACGGTCAAAGCGCAATTGCTGATTACTGGTATTGTGAAATTCAATTGGAGTCACTGCACGAAAGGCACGTGGTTTGAGTTGATGCAATTCAGTACGACCATCCACTGCCGTGGCATAGCAAATTTCACCGGTACGATGATTCGGGCCAAACCAAGTATCTTTTGGGCGAATAATAGGTAGGTCAAAAATGGGTTCACGTTGACCATCTACAAATCCTGCCATCCACAGTGGTGTACTGATATACAGTGTACCGCGCTGCCCTGCAGGAATATAAATTGGATCAACAGGTTTAATCACCACAGAGCGGTCTGCTAAACGTGGCATCAGTTGTAATTTGCTCTGTGTCGATTTGAACATATAGCGTTCAACTTTCACAGGTTGTGGAAAAGCAAATTCAGGATCGTCAATCGTGTGCCATTGCTGTTCATAATCGTATTGAATTTGCGGACGATAGTATTCCAAACGCCATTCTTGCATGCCGCGGGTCAAACGCAATAACAATGAACCAAATTGCCATGCTTTAGGACGATTAAGCTCAAACTCATAGTCACCCCACCATTTTAATTTGGATGAATCGAGTTCTGAAATCTCATGATTTTGTGACAATGGCCTATCCCTTTGTTGATAAATCAGTGAAAAACAGACTTCACGCTGTCATACGCTTAGAGTACACTCAAATTAAATTTTTTCATCATTATTATAATCGCTGATGCAAGTACTGAAACAATTACAAATACCGTATAGCTTTGCCAAACGGCATGGGGTGCTGATTCGTTATGAGGGCGATCATGCCTTTATTGTACGTCGTGAAAATACCCCTATGCTTGCAATTCAGGAAGCACGTCGTTTTTTGGGACATCCTGCGCAGCATCAACTTTGTAGCGATCAAGAGTTTCATCAATTATTAAGCAGCAGTTTTGCAGGCGATACTGGCGAATCTCAGCAAGTCGCGGCAGGGCTGGAAGATCATCCTGATTTACTCAGTTTGGCAGACTCTGTACCTGAAGCAGAAGACTTAATGGATCAGGAAGATGATGCACCTATTGTGCGTTTAATCAATGCCTTGTTGTCTGAAGCGATTCGGGTCGGTGCATCCGATATTCATATTGAATCATTTGAAAAGAAACTGTCGGTGCGTTTACGGGTCGATGGTCAGCTACGTGAAATTGTACAGCCTCGTCGTGAATTGGCGCCGTTGTTGGTGTCGCGTATTAAAGTCATGGCCAAGCTCGATATTGCTGAAAAACGTATTCCTCAAGATGGTCGTATTTCGCTTAGATTAGCAGGCCGTGAGGTGGACGTGCGTGTTTCAACACTGCCATCTTCACATGGTGAGCGAGTGGTGATGCGTTTGCTGGATAAGCAGGCAGGGCGTTTGAA
This sequence comes from Acinetobacter sp. A1, assembly GCF_012371315.1. Classification (NCBI taxonomy): domain Bacteria; kingdom Pseudomonadati; phylum Pseudomonadota; class Gammaproteobacteria; order Moraxellales; family Moraxellaceae; genus Acinetobacter; species Acinetobacter sp. A1. The sequence continues at coordinate 4,698 of NZ_JAAZQY010000025.1, read as the reverse complement.
TATGACCCATCTGGGGCTTATGCAAAACGACTATGAACGCCTAAAGCAATTGGTGCATCGTCCACACGGGATTATTTTGGTCACAGGGCCTACTGGTTCGGGTAAAACCACGACTTTGTATGCCGCATTGTCAGACTTGAATGATGGCTCTAAAAATATTTTGACCGCAGAAGACCCAATTGAATATCAACTTGAAGGGATTGGGCAAACACAGGTCAACACCAAAGTGGATATGACCTTTGCACGTGCTTTAAAGGCGATGCTGCGTCAAGACCCAGACGTGGTGATGGTGGGGGAGATTCGTGATTTAGAAACTGCCGAAATTGCGGTGCAGGCTTCTTTAACGGGTCACTTGGTGCTATCTACATTGCACACCAATACAGCCATTGGTGCGGTTACCCGTCTAAAAGATATGGGAATAGAGCCATTCTTACTGTCAAGTTCTCTAATTGGCGTTATTGCACAGCGTTTGGTGCGTACCTTATGTTCACAATGTGCCACGTGGCATGACGCAGATGACTTTGAAAAAGAACTGTTTAAAAATGTGACAGATGCGACCGATTTAAAACTGCCTCAACCAAAAGGTTGTGATCATTGTTCACATACCGGTTTTACAGGGCGTACCGCCATTTATGAAATTGTGCCTGTAGATGAAGCGATGCGTCGTTTGATTCATGGCAATGCCGCAGAATATGAACTAGAAGATTATGCAAGAAAGCAGTCTGGCTCAATTCGTGAAGATGGTTTGCGCAAAGTTTTGGCAGGTAAAACTACCTTGGAAGAAGTCTTGCGTGTCACCAATGAGGCAGCTGAATAAGTTAGGCGATGACAGATCATTAAATGCTGATCTATAAAAAGACTTAAGGATGTTGAGGCATATAATCTAAAATAAAAAAGGTTGATCACAAAAAATGATCAACTTTTTTATGGGTATTATTTTATGAAATCAAAATATTAAAATTGCAACAAACGACGATGCTGCATTAAGGGCATAGATTCACGGACTTTACTTTGTTCTGCTAAATCAAAGGGTACAGTAATCAGTTGAGCGCCTTCATTTTCCACAATTGCCAATAATTGCCCACGTGAATTGGCCGCACCTGAATGCCCCCAAGTTTGGCGTTTTTCACTATGCCAACCTTGCTGTGCTGCACCCAGTACTTGACACTGGCTGTCCATGCCACGTGCCTGCAACAGCAATTGCCAATGCATTTGACCTGTAGTGTAAGTAAAGGCTGAGGGTGCTGTTAAAATATTTGCACCTTGAGCACGTAAAGTTAAAGCCAATTCAGGAAAGCGCAAGTCATAACACACCATCAAGCCAATATTGCCAAAAGGTGTTTTTGCAACTACCGTTTCAGAGCCAGGTTCAAAAAATTTAGATTCCTGATAACCACCAACAGAGTCACCCACTTGCACATCAAACAAATGAATTTTGTCATAACGTGCTTCAGTTTTTTCAGGACTAATACATAAACTGACCGTGCGTACACGACCATCAGCAATTGTGGAGCCATCAGGGCGATAAGGGCACGGCAAAGTCCCCGCCACAATCCAGATTTGATGTTGATGTGCAAGCTGTTCTAAACGCTGTTGAATAGTTTCAAACTTTGCAGCAGTTTCACGTTGCTTGCCCGCTGCAAAGCAGACAAAATTTTCAGGAAAAACGATCAGTTCTGCACCATCGGCTTTACTTTGTTGAATCAATGTCTCAATGGTTTTGAAATTTTCTTCCAAATCGTTTTGAGAATTCATTTGTGCAACAGAAAGTAAAGTCATGGGTGCGCTCCAGTAAAGAGATCAGACATTTTGCTGGTTGTTTTCAGCACATTGATCCAGCGTATCTTGTTCTTTTTGTAGCTGTTTGACCAAAGGCTCAAACATATTTTGGTTGTTCTCATTCAGCTTCATGAGAGTTTTGTGTGCATCAAGTACGGTGGTTAGCATATTGCTATGAGTAACATGTTCTTCCACTAACTCGCGTGTGCAGACGGTTGGATCGCCACAGTAATTCAGAATCACAAACACTTGTCCTAAGCCCATGCTGTTGGCTAAGGTAGTAATGTCTGGATTGGTCGATAGCATGACGGCTTGAATTTGATGCACTTGTTTGAGTTTTAAGCCTAGTTTAGCCAATACGCCCAAAACTGTGCTGTCAATAAATGTGGTTTGAGTTAAATCTACAATTGCACCCACCACATTGGATTGCTGTTCAATTTTACTGAGTAGTTTGTCTAGACTAATACAAGATTGGGCACGCACTTCGCCAAAAAGCTTAAAGATATGCGTTCCATTCAAGCTTGCATATTCAACATGACCTGTTGACATATAAATGCCATTTGCAGAGAAGGATTAAATAATTATCCCATAGCGACTATGTAGACTCAAGTAGCTTACAGTCGTATATGCGAGGTGTAGATGTTAAGCGATTGAATAATCGTTTATTTTGTACGGCATAAACTCAAAATGGCAATGTCATCTGCCACATGGTCAGGAGCTTGGAAGGACTGATTTTGCAAATGAAAGATCAATTGCTCAAACTGTTCATTCAAGCCACCACTGTAAGGTTCAAGCGCACCATCAGAGCAAATAATAAAACGTGCCTGTTTATTTAAAATACATTCAAATTCTTCCACCTCTAAATCTTCAGTCAGACCCAAAGGAAAGCTGCTGGTATTTAAAATTTTAGGTGCTTGATTGGGCTCAAAAATAATCGCAGGAGGGTAATGCCCAGCACTGGACCAGCGTAATTGGTGGGTTTCAATGTTTAAAATCCCACTAATCATGGTGATATGTTTTTCAATATTTTCTTGAACCAACATACCATTTAATTTTTTAATCAATTCACGTGGTGTTTTAGAGCGGCCATGAAACGCGGCCATCCATGAAGTGAGCAGACTACTGGTCACACCATGTCCAGAAACATCGGCCAAATAGAACATAATTTCTTTGTCGCTGATTTTCCAATAGTCAAACCAATCCCCCGACAAATAAGCCGAAGGTTTAAACAACGTTTCAACTTGGTAGTTGCAAAGCTCAATTGGATTTGGCAGTAATTTTTTTTGTAGTTCTGCTGCAGAAGGCAAGTCACGACTGTCTTGATTGCGCTTATATTGCGCATCAATTTTGCGTAGGGCTTGTGGTGGGTTTTCGGGTAAACGATTCCATAACCAACCCGCTAAAGCACCTTGTTCCCAAGCCTGAACCAAGGCCGTACCTTCATCTTCAAAGGCTAAAACAATGGTGGGTAAATTCCATTGATGGGTTAAATAGTCTTGCACATCGGCAATGGCAATAATGGTTGGGTCATACAAACTGATGTCATCTATGTGAATCATTTGCACACTAGGAAGTGTGTCGAGCACCTGTTCTAGATATGGAATATCACGTGTGGGTTGAATGAAATACATAGAGGCTTATGTTGACCCTGAACCTAAACAAAGCGTTACTATAACAATGCCTGAATACTCAAGGAAAGTAAAAACTCACCTTGAGTAAAATGTTTTACAAATTATTCTTTGCTTTCATCAGGCAGATTTATTTCTTCTTGATCATCAAAAAACTCTTCGGTTTCATCATCCACAAAAGAAATACTTTCGGCATCTAGTCCTTTCTTTTCTGCAATTTCAAAGTTTTTACGTTGCAAATAAATATCACGGATTGCCGCATATTTATCGCCTTGTAAAACTTGTTCTACATCTAAAAGTTGAGAGCGTGTATCTAGACCACGCATGACTTGCTCAGACCAATATAAACGGTCATTGCCATCTAAAATATATTTTTGAGGACGAGCTTGACCATCTACTAGCGTTCCAAAACCATCACGGAAAGTACTTGGGCCGTAAATTGGCAACATGACATAAGGCCCCGATGGTACGCCATAATAGCCCAGTGTCGTACCAAAATTTTCTTCTTCAGTTTCTAAACCTAAACGACGTGCAGGGTCAGCCATGCCTAAAGTGGTGATGGTGTTTAAACTAAAACGTCCAAGAGTTTTAACTGCACGTAATGGACGACCTTGAATCAGTTGATTGACTGCATTCCAAGGTTCACCTAAGTTTTTACGAAATTGACGATAAGAACCACGCACTTCACCAGGTACTTTTTCTGTATATTGCACCGCAAGTGGACGTGCAATATTGCGGTCCAACATGTCATTTAAAGCATAAATTTGACGGTTCAAAGGTTGAAGTGGGTCTTTAACTTCATCGGGCTGTGCTGCATTGGCATTCACTTTTAAATCTTTGGCTTTTACATTTTTTAATTCTTTAAGCGCATCTAAACGACTGCTTTTGGTTTCAGTCGTATCTGTAACCACAACTTCAGCAGTTCCTGATTCAATTTCTTCAACTGAAGCGGTTGTTGCATGCGTAGAGGTGATGAATCCTAAAGAAAAAAGGCACACCCAAAGATATTTTTGTTGATACATAAAGAATCCTAGCGCTTAAATCTAAGTAAGCAAAAGCTGTTAAATAGCCGATGTGGATATAGTAACAGTTAATTTGAACGATGTATTAAAGCAAATTTGCTCAAAATATGTGTTAAAAAAGTTAAATTGAGCAAAAAAACAACGCCTGTAATTATTTTTATGAAAAAAGCCTTGCATGGCAAAATATTTGGCCTATAATGCACATCCATCGGCGGTGATGTTGATAAAAACTTGTTGAAAAACAATAGCTTGGTTGATTGATTTAAGAT